>NZ_JBHWJY010000091.1:0-33245 GCF_042731135.1 Streptomyces sp. NPDC059874 | reverse complement strand
GGGCTGGAAGAACCAGCCCCGCCGGCGTTTGAGGCGCGCTGTCCGGGGCGGAGCCCCGGGGAGGATGTCAGTCCTTGATTTCGCAGATCGTCGCGCCCGACGTCAGGCTCGCGCCGACCTCGGCCGTGAGGCCGACGATCGTGCCGGAGCGGTGCGCGTTGAGCGGCTGCTCCATCTTCATGGCTTCGAGTACGACGACCAGCTCGCCCTCCTCGACGCGCTGGCCCTCCTCGACCGCGACCTTGACGATCGTGCCCTGCATCGGGGACGCGAGGGTGTCGCCGGAGGCCGCCGGGCCGGACTTCTTGGCCGCGCGGCGCTTCGGCTTCGCGCCGCCCGCGGCCGCCGTGCGGGCCAGGGTCATGCCCAGGGACGACGGCAGGGACACCTCGAGGCGCTTGCCGCCGACCTCGACGACCACCGTCTCGCGGCCTGGCTCGTCCTCGGTGTCGTCCACGGCCGGGGCCACGAACGCCGGGATCTCGTTGACGAACTCGGTCTCGATCCAGCGGGTGTAGACCGTGAACGGGTTGCCGTCGGTCGGGGCGAACGCGGGGTCGGTGACGACCGCGCGGTGGAACGGGATGGCGGTGGCCATGCCCTCGATCTCGAACTCCGCGAGCGCGCGGGCGGCGCGCTGGAGCGCCTGCTCGCGGGTGGCGCCGGTGACGATCAGCTTGGCCAGCAGGGAGTCCCAGGCCGGGCCGATCACCGAGCCGGACTCGACGCCCGCGTCGAGGCGGACGCCCGGACCCGACGGGGCGGCGAACTTCGTCACCGTGCCGGGGGCCGGGAGGAAGCCGCGGCCCGGGTCCTCGCCGTTGATGCGGAACTCGATCGAGTGACCGCGCAGGACCGGGTCGCCGTAGCCGAGCTCCTCGCCGTCGGCGATGCGGAACATTTCGCGGACCAGGTCGATGCCGGAGACCTCTTCGGTGACCGGGTGCTCGACCTGCAGGCGGGTGTTGACCTCCAGGAAGGAGATCAGACCGTCGGCGGAGACGAGGAACTCCACGGTGCCGGCGCCGACGTAGCCGGCCTCCTTCAGGATGGCCTTGGAGGCGGCGTACAGCTCCGCGTTCTGAGCCTCGCTCAGGAACGGCGCGGGGGCCTCCTCCACCAGCTTCTGGTGGCGGCGCTGCAGCGAGCAGTCACGGGTGGAGACGACGACCACGTTGCCGTGGGAGTCGGCCAGGCACTGGGTCTCGACGTGCCGCGGCTTGTCGAGGTAGCGCTCGACGAAGCACTCGCCGCGGCCGAAGGCGGCGACGGCCTCGCGCACGGCGGAGTCGTAGAGCTCCGGTACCTCTTCGAGGGTGCGGGCGACCTTGAGGCCGCGGCCGCCGCCGCCGAAGGCCGCCTTGATGGCGATGGGAAGGCCGTGCTCCTTGGCGAAGGCGACGACCTCGTCGGCCCCGGAAACGGGGTCGGGGGTGCCCGCGACCAGGGGGGCCCCGGCGCGCTGGGCGATGTGGCGGGCGGCCACCTTGTCGCCGAGGTCGCGGATGGCCTGCGGCGGCGGGCCGATCCAGGTCAGGCCGGCGTCGATGACGGCCTGCGCGAAGTCGGCGTTCTCGGACAGGAATCCGTATCCGGGATGGATGGCGTCCGCGCCGGAGTCGGCGGCGGCCTGGAGGACCTTGGAGATGTCCAAGTAGCTCGCGGCCGGAGTGTCACCGCCCAACGCGAACGCTTCGTCGGCCGCGCGGACGTGCAGAGCGTCCCGGTCCGGATCGGCGTAGACGGCTACGCTCGCGATCCCGGCGTCCCGGCAGGCCCGAGCAACGCGGACAGCGATTTCGCCACGGTTGGCGATGAGCACCTTGCGCACGATGGCTCCCTCCTTGAAACAAGCTGAGTTTAGGGACAGCCCACACGGCCTTACGACCCTTCCCCAGTGGTGAGCTTGCCCACACAGAGTGTGATGCGAGGCCCGTTCGACTGGGGAACCCTTATGGCGCCCCAGGTCAGGGGGATCCCCAACTGCACAGTAACCCCGTCATGTAGCCGAGGTCTCTGTCATGCCGGTCAGCCGCCCCGGGTGATTCTTTGTCGAGTCCCTACGAACGGCCCACGTTTTCTTTGCTTGATCGCCGCGCCGGGGCCCTCGCGTAACGAAGCGGTCCGCACCCCTTGTCCGCACGTTTACCCGTTAGTAGCCTCCAGGCGTCGAACAGGCTTGTGACGCGTGGGGGGTGGGACGGCGTGCTGCGCAGACTCGTGGCCGGACTGGCCGCGATCGTACTGGTCGCGGAAGCGGCGGTGCTCGTGCTCGTCCATGTCGTGTTGGGCAAGACCACCGAGAACCAGGCGATGTCCATAGCGGGCAGCGATCCGGATGTCATGTCCAAGGCAACCTACGGGCTGGGGGCGGGCATGGGTGCCTTCCTCCTGCTGTGCGCCGTGTTCACCGCCGTGGCCGCGATCCGCGACCGGTCGCCCGGCCGTTTCGCCCGCGTCGTACTCGTCGGCGCCGCCGTCACCCACGCGGTGCTCGGCATCCTCACCGTCGTCCTGGTCGGCTGGGCCGCCTTCGCGACGATGATGCTGATCCTGTGCCTGCTGGTGCTGACCCTGACCCTCTTTGATGCCGGGCGGCCGGCGGTCGAGGACGCGAAGCCCGGCCGGCCCGGGGACCTCGGAGGGCTCAAGCCCACAAGTCCGTGATGGACACACCCAGTTCACCCAGCAGGGAGCGCAGCATCGGCATCGACAGCCCGATCACGTTGCCGTGGTCCCCGTCGATCCCCTCGATGAACGGCGCCGACAGCCCGTCCAGGGTGAACGCCCCCGCCACGTGCAGCGGCTCGCCGCTCGCCACGTACGCCGCGACCTCCGCGTCCGTCGGCTCCCCGAAGTGGACCGTCGTGGAGGCCGTCGCCGAAACCTGACGGCCGGTCGCCGTGTCGATCACGCAGTGCCCCGTGCGCAGGACCCCCGACCGCCCGCGCATCGACTTCCAGCGCGCGGTGGCCTCCTCGGCGTCCGCCGGCTTTCCCAGCGCCTCGCCGTCCAGCTCCAGCACCGAGTCACAGCCGATCACCAGCGCGCCCGCGGCCTCGTCCAGACCGGCCACGACCGCCGCCTTGGCCTCGGCCAGCGCCAGCGCCAGCGCGGCGGGCTCGTCGTGGTTCAGGGTGTCCTCGTCGAAGCCGCTGACGATCACGTGCGGGGCGAGCCCCGCCTGCCGCAGCAGGTTCAACCGGGCGGGGGAAGCGGAGGCGAGCACGAGCTTGCGCGGGGAAGGCGTCGTCATGCCCGCCATCGTAGGGCGCCGGACGACAGCCCCCGCAGGGCCGCCGGGCAACGGCCTCAGAAAGGCCCCACACCCAGGACGTACACCGCCACCAGCATCGTGAGGATGAGCACCAGGGCCAGCCGCCGGACCATCGCCTGCGCGTCGCGCATGTCCTTGGGCGGCTCGTTCTTCGGATCGGACCAGAGCATGCCCCGATCCTGGCCCCGGGAACGGGTGGGGCGCCTGAGTACTCGTACTCAGGCGCCCCGGTCCGTTCGCGTCATCTTCGCGGCGGGTTCAGCTGGGCCAGTACGTACGACCCCACGCGCGCGGCCCCGGCCGCGGCACGCGGCGGCGCGCCACGCGGGCCGGCCGCGACCACTCGTCGGGCTCCCGCGGTGCGCCCGACGGCGCCGAGGCCAGCGCCGCCGCGCGCGCTTGGACCACCGCCAGTGCGGCGGCCAGCTCCTCGGGGGTCGGGTTCCCCTTGACCACCTTGATCATCACAGGAATTGCCTCCCGGTCCTAGAGGGGGATGTTGCCGTGCTTCTTGGGCGGCAGCGACTCCCGCTTGGTGCGCAGCTGCCGCAGTCCCTTCACCACGTGCGCCCGCGTCTCGGACGGCATGGTCACCGCGTCGACGTAACCGCGCTCGGCCGCCGTGTACGGGTTCAGCAGCGTGTCCTCGTACTCGGCGATCAGTCGCGCCCGGGTCGCCTCCGCGTCGCCGTTGGCCTCCGCCTCGGCGATGTCCCGCCGGTGCAGGATGTTCACGGCGCCCTGCGCGCCCATGACGGCGATCTGAGCGGTCGGCCAGGCCAGGTTGAGGTCCGCGCCGAGGTGCTTGGAGCCCATGACGTCGTAGGCGCCGCCGAAGGCCTTGCGGGTGATGACGGTGATCAGGGGGACGGTGGCCTCGGCGTAGGCGTAGATCAGCTTCGCGCCGCGCCGGATGATTCCGTTGTACTCCTGGTCCGTGCCCGGGAGAAAGCCCGGCACGTCGACGAACGTCAGCACCGGGATGTTGAAGGCGTCGCAGGTCCGCACGAAGCGCGCGGCCTTCTCGGAGGCGTTGATGTCCAGGCATCCGGCGAACTGCATCGGCTGGTTGGCGACGATACCCACCGGGTGGCCCTCGACCCGGCCGAAGCCGGTGAGGATGTTCGGCGCGAAGAGCGACTGGGTCTCCAGGAACTCCGCGTCGTCCAGCACGTGCTCGATAACAGTGTGCATGTCGTACGGCTGGTTCGCACTGTCGGGGATCAGCACGTCGAGCTCGCGGTCCAGGTCGGAGACCTCGGTGTCCGCCTCCTCGGGGAAGGCGGGCGGCTCGGAGAGGTTGTTCGACGGCAGGTACGCGAGGAGGGACTTCACGTACTCGATGGCGTCCTTCTCGTCACCCGCCATGTGGTGGGCGACGCCGGACGTGCTGTTGTGGGTCCGGGCCCCGCCGAGCTCCTCGAAGCCGACGTCCTCGCCGGTGACCGTCTTGATGACGTCCGGGCCGGTGATGAACATGTGCGAGGTCTGGTCGACCATGACCGTGAAGTCGGTGATGGCGGGCGAGTACACGGCGCCGCCGGCGCAGGGCCCGACGACCAGGCTGATCTGCGGGATCACGCCGGAGGCGTGCACGTTGCGGCGGAAGATCTCGCCGTACATGCCCAGCGCGCTGACGCCCTCCTGGATGCGGGCGCCGCCGGAGTCGTTGATGCCGACGAGCGGGCAGCCGGTCTTCAGGGCGAAGTCCATGACCTTCATGATCTTCTGCCCGTAGACCTCGCCGAGGGCCCCGCCGAAAACGGTGAAGTCCTGCGAGAACACGGCCACCGGGCGGCCGTCCACCGTGCCGTAGCCGGTGACGACACCGTCGCCGTAGGGGCGGGTCTTCTCCAGCCCGAAGTTGGTCGAGCGGTGCCGGGCGAGCTCGTCCAGCTCGACGAAGGATCCTTCGTCCAGCAGCAGGGCCACCCGCTCACGCGCCGTCAGCTTGCCCTTGGCGTGCTGCTTCTCCACGGCGCGGGCGGAACCGGCGTGGGTGGCTTCGTCGATGCGGCGCTGCAGGTCCGCGATCTTCCCCGCGGTGGTGTGCATGTCGATCGGCTCTGACGGTTGTGACATCGGGGTCGCGGCTCCCTGTGTGGTGTCAACTGCCTGGTCAAGTTATTGACTACTGCTGGCTACTGGTGCGTAGCGTATCGGCGGGCATGGCGCTCGGCAGTGCGGCGTTTGACACACCTAATGTGGCTTGCATGACGCCATCAGATGCCTCAGCAGGTGCTTCCGCCGGTCGTTGGTCGAACCTTGACCGGCCGCCCCTGAACGCCGCGGCCCTTCAGCGGGCCGTCGTCACCGAGAGTGGACTGTGGACCTCCCTGGAGGTCGTCGCCGCCACCGGGTCGACCAACTCCGACCTCGCCGCCCGCGCCGCGCAGCTGCCCGAGGGGGCCGTGCTCGTCGCCGAGGAGCAGACCGCGGGGCGCGGGCGGCTCGATCGGAGCTGGGTCGCGCCGCCCCGGTCGGGGCTGTTCTTCTCCGTACTGTTCAAGCCGGGCGACGCCGTGCCGCAGGAGCGGTGGGGGTGGCTGACCCTGCTCGCCGGGGTGGCCACCGCGACCGGGCTGTCCCGGGCGGCGGGTGTGGACACCGCCCTCAAATGGCCCAACGACCTGCTCGTCACCGTGGACGGGGAGGAGCGCAAGACCGCCGGAATCCTCGCCGAGCGCGTCGCCGACGGCGTCGTCGTCGGCATCGGGCTCAACGTCACGCTGACCGAGGGCGAGCTGCCGGTGCCCGAAGCCGGCTCGCTGGCGCTCGCCAAGGCCACCGTCACCGACCGGGACCCGCTGCTGAAGGCCGTACTGCGCTCCCTGGAGCAGTGGTACGGGAACTGGCGCGCGGCCGGCGGCGACCCCGCGGCCAGCGGCCTCCAGGAGACCTACGCCGCGGGCTGCGCGACCCTCGGCCGGCACGTCCGCGCGGAGCTCCCGGGCGGCCGCACGCTCACCGGAACGGCCGAAGCGGTGGACGCGGAAGGGCGCCTGGTCATCCGTACCGCCGAGGACCGCCACGAGGCGGTCACCGCGGGCGACGTGATCCACCTGCGGTCCGTGCACTGACCTCGGGTTTCCGCTGGGTTCGGCCCGGATCCGGAGCCGACCGGGGGGCTCCGGACCGGGGCCCCCGCGCGGGGCGCGCGGGCGGGGCGGAATTCCGCGGGGAGTGGGGAGTGAGCTACGGCACACCTGCCGTATGGTTTAGGCGATCCCGGTACTCGTGGTGACCAACCGGTTCGGCAGGGCAGTGCGCACGGAATGGACAGGAGGCGGCCCTTGACCGTCGACGACTCTAAGTCCAGCGCGCCCGCCCCCGGGCCGTCCGGCCCCGGTACCCCGATCGGGCGGGACCAGCACACCCCGCACCACGAGGTCGACCACACGGTCCAGCCGACGGCGGATCCGCTCGCGATCCGGCTGGAGCAGCTGATCCTCGGTGCCGAGCGCCGCTACACGCCCTTCCAGGCGGCCCGCAGCGCCGGCGTCTCGATGGAGCTGGCCTCCCGCTTCTGGCGGGCCATGGGCTTCGCCGACATCGGCCAGGCCAGGGCCCTCACCGAGGCGGACGTACTGGCGCTGCGCCGGCTCGCCGGTCTGGTGGAGGCGGGGCTGCTGAGCGAGCCGATGGCCGTGCAGGTGGCCCGCTCCACCGGGCAGACCACCGCCCGGTTGGCGGAGTGGCAGATCGACTCCTTCCTGGAGGGGCTGACGGAGCCGCCGGAGCCGGGGATGACCCGTACGGAGGTCACGTACCCGCTGGTCGAGCTGCTGCTGCCGGAGCTGGAGGAGTTCCTCGTCTACGTGTGGCGCCGCCAGCTGGCGGCGGCCACCGGGCGGGTGGTGCAGGTGGCGGACGACGAGGAGATGGTCGACCGGCGCCTCGCGGTGGGCTTCGCCGACCTGGTGGGCTTCACCCGCCTCACCCGGCGGCTGGAGGAGGAGGAGCTCGGCGAGCTGGTCGAGTCCTTCGAGACGACCTCGGCGGACCTGGTGGCCGCGCACGGCGGCCGGCTGATCAAGACGCTCGGCGACGAGGTGCTGTACTGCGCCGACGACGCGGCGACGGCGGCGGAGATCGCGCTGCGGCTCATCGAGACGATGGAAGTCGATCCCCAGATGCCGGAGCTGCGGGTCGGGATCGCCTTCGGCACGGTGACGACCCGCATGGGCGACGTCTTCGGGACGACCGTGAACCTGGCGAGCCGGCTGACCTCGATAGCACCGAAGGACGCGGTGCTGGTGGACGGTGCGATGGCCGAGGAGCTGGGTCGGACCGGGGCGGCGCCGGTGTCGGAGAAGGAGGCCGAGGCCGAGGAGGGCGGCGGTACCTACCGCTTCGCGCTCCAGCCGATGTGGCAGCGCCCGGTGCGAGGCCTGGGCGTGGTGGAGCCGTGGTCGCTGACCCGCAGGAAGCCGAAGAATCCGGCCTGACGCCTTCGGCAGGCTTGGGCGGGTGCGGCGCCGTTGCCGGCACCAGGCGGACGGGCAGGAGCGAAATCCAGCCCCTCCGGCGTTTGAGGAGCGGGGTACGGGGCGGAGCCCCGGATCTTTGCCCCGCCACGTCCAGCCTGGGGGGCTGGGCGGAGCCCGGGCGTGCCGTCAGGCCTGCCGGCGAGCGTGTGGCGTGGCGCGACCCCGGCGTGGGCCGCCGGGCCTTGACCCCGTGGGCGGATCGCGGACTAGAGTGCGGCGATAACGCTCGTTAACCGGGAGGGTCGCAGGCATGTCTGAGCAGCGCTTCGGAGAGTTCGTCGCGGTACGTCGGGAAGGTGACGGGCACGTCGCGCAGCTGGTGATGGACCGCCCCAAGGCGATGAACGCGGTGTCGACGGAGATGGCCCGGTCCATCGGCGCGGCCTGCGCGGCGCTCGCGGCGGATCGGTCCGTGCGGGTCGTCGTGCTCTCCTCCAGCGCCGAGCGGGCGTTCTGCGTGGGCGCGGACCTCAAGGAGCGCAACTCGTTCTCGGACGCCGAACTGGTGCGGCAGCGGCCGACCACGCGGGGCGCGTACGGGGGCGTGCTGGAGCTGCCGATGCCGACGATCGCGGCCGTGCACGGCTTCGCGCTGGGCGGCGGCTTCGAGCTGGCCCTGGCCTGCGATGTGATCGTCGCCGACGAGACGGCCGTGGTGGGCCTGCCCGAGGTGTCGGTGGGCGTGATCCCGGGCGGCGGCGGCACGCAGCTGCTGCCGCGCCGGGTGGGTGCGGCGCGGGCGGCCGAGCTGATCTTCACCGCGCGCCGGGTGGAGGCGGCCGAGGCGCTGTCCCTGGGTCTGGTCGACTCGGTGGTGCCGGCCGGGCAGGACGCGGCCGAGGCGCTCGACCTGGCCGCGCGGATGGCGGCGAACTCCCCGGTGGGGCTGCGGGCGGCCAAGCGGGCGCTGCGGCTGGGGCACGGCATGGACCTGGCGGCCGGCCTGGAGATCGAGGACGCGGCCTGGCGGACGGTGGCCTTCTCGGGCGACCGGGCCGAGGGCGTGGCGGCGTTCAACGAGAAGCGCAAGCCGAACTGGCCGGGGGAGTAGCCCGTCTGCCGCGGCGTTGCCGGGGGCTCTGTCCCCGGACGCCGGCGCCTCAAACGCCCGGCGAGGCCCCGTGACGCCGCGCCAAGCGATAGTAAATCGGACAAAACTCCCTAACCTGGGGTGATGGGAGTTAACGGGCGGCTACGAGCCGTGGTGGGCCTCGCGCAAGCGATGGCCGCGGCCTCCACGCCGCGGGACAGTGTGCGGGCGGCCGCGCGGGGCGCGCGGGCGGCGCTGGACGGGTCGTTCGCCGCGATCTCCGCGTGGGAGCGGGAGCGGGGGCGCCTGCGGGTGCTCGTGAACGAGGGGGAGCGGCGGGCGGGGGAGGAGGAGTTCCCCGAGGACGAGTCCTATCCCGTGCACGACTTCCCCGAGATCACCGAGTTCCTGCACGAACGCTGGGCGGGCGGCGGCGGCCCCCACGCCTGGGTCGAGAGCGCCGTCGGCGACCGCCCCGGGCGGCGGGGCGAGGCCCTGCGACGCCGGGGCCGCGGGACGTGCGTGGTCGCGCCGATCGTGCTCAGCGGGCGGGCCTGGGGCGAGCTGTACGTCGCCCGGGACGAGGGACTGCCCGACTTCGACGTGGACGACGCGGAGTTCGCCACCGTGCTCGCGGCGGTGGTGGCGGCCGGGCTCGCACAGAACGAGCGGCTGGAGGAGGCCCGGCGGCTCGCCTTCACCGACCCGCTGACCGGGCTCGCGAACCGGCGGGCCGTCGACATGCGGCTCGACGAGGCCCTGGAGGAACACCGGCGCACCGGGGCCGTGGTCAGCCTCGTCGTGTGCGACCTGAACGGCCTGAAGAAGGTCAACGACACCCTGGGCCACGCCATGGGCGACCGGCTGCTGGAGCGGTTCGGGTCGGTGCTGAGCCTGTGCGGGGCCATACTGCCGGGCGCGCTGGTGGCGCGGCTGGGCGGCGACGAGTTCTGCCTGGTCGGGGTCGGCCCGAGCGCGGACGAGGTCGTACGGGTCACCGAGGAGCTGTGCACCCGGGCCGCCGAGCTGGAACTGGGTGAGGGCGTGGCCTGCGGGGTGGCCTCCACCGGGGATCCGATCGGGCCGGTGAAGTCCTCCCGGCGGCTGTTCCGGCTCGCGGACGCGGCCCAGTACAAGGCGAAGGCCGCGCGCTCCCCGAAGCCGGTCGTCGCCGGGCGCGACACCGCGGTGGTCCGCCTGGCCGACGCCGCCGCCGAAGCCGCCTCGGGCGAACGCCGCCGCTTCCGGGGCCGTGGGTGATCGCCCCTGGCCGGGGCCCGGGCCCCCGGTGGTCCGCTGCAGCGCCGCGTCCTGGGGCTCCGCCCCAGACCCCGCGCCTCAAACGGCCGGGCGAATTCCAGCCCCTCCGGCGTTTGAGGAGCGGGGTACGGGGCGGAGCCCCGGATCTTTGGGCCGCAGCGGCCCGCGGGAGCGGGTTGGGGCCGTAAGGGGTCCTGGTGGAAGTCACTAGTGACATGAAGGGATTCAGTCCGTAGGGTGCTGAATATGGATATGCACACTGTCGTGGTGGGGACGTCCGGGACCACCGCCGAGGACGTCATCGCCGTCGCCCGCGGCAACGCACGGGTCGAGCTGTCCGCGGAGGCGCTCGACGCCCTCGCCCGCGCCCGCGAGATCGTCGAGGGCCTCGCCGCCAAGCCCGAGCCCGTCTACGGCGTGTCCACCGGGTTCGGTGCACTCGCCTCCCGGCACATCAGCCCCGAGCTCCGCGCCCAGCTCCAGCGCAACATCGTTCGCTCGCACGCCGCCGGCATGGGCCCGCGCGTCGAGCGGGAGGTCGTGCGGGCGCTGATGTTCCTCCGGCTCAAGACCGTCGCCTCCGGCCACACCGGCGTGCGGCCCTCCGTCGCCCAGACCATGGCCGACCTGCTCAACGCGGGCATCACCCCCGTCGTCCACGAGTACGGCTCCCTCGGCTGCTCCGGCGACCTGGCGCCGCTCTCCCACTGCGCGCTCGCGCTCATGGGCGAGGGCGACGCCGAGGGCCCGGACGGGACCGTCCGCCCCGCCGGCGAGCTGCTCGCCGAGGCCGGGATCGAGCCCGTCGAGCTCCGCGAGAAGGAGGGCCTCGCCCTCCTCAACGGCACCGACGGCATGCTCGGCATGCTGGTCATGGCCCTCGCCGACCTGCACAAGCTGTACACCTCGGCCGACATCACCGCGGCGCTCACCCTGGAAGCGCTGCTCGGCACCGAGAAGGTGCTCCAGCCCGAGCTGCACGCCATCCGCCCGCACCCCGGCCAGGGCGCCTCCGCCGCCAACATGGCCGCCGTCCTGAAGGGCTCCGGGCTCACCGGGCACTTCCAGGAGGAGTCCGCCCCGCGCGTGCAGGACGCCTACTCCGTGCGCTGCGCCCCGCAGGTCGCCGGCGCCGGCCGCGACACCATGGCGCACGCCGCCCTGGTGGCCTCCCGCGAGCTGGCCGCCGCCGTCGACAACCCGGTCGTGCTGCCCGACGGACGCGTCGAGTCGAACGGCAACTTCCACGGCGCGCCCGTGGCCTACGTACTGGACTTCCTGGCCATCGCCGCCGCGGACCTCGGCTCCATCGCCGAGCGCCGCACCGACCGGCTGCTCGACAAGAACCGCTCGCACGGGCTGCCGCCGTTCCTCGCGGACGACGCAGGCGTGGACTCCGGTCTGATGATCGCCCAGTACACGCAGGCCGCCCTGGTCAGCGAGATGAAGCGGCTCGCGGTGCCGGCCTCCGCCGACTCGATCCCCTCCTCCGCCATGCAGGAGGACCACGTCTCCATGGGCTGGTCGGCCGCGCGCAAGCTCCGTACCGCCGTCGACAACCTGACCCGGATCATCGCGATCGAGCTCTACGCGGCCACCCGGGCCATCGAACTGCGCCACGGGCTCACCCCGGCCCCGGCCAGCCGGGCCGCGATCGCCGCCGCCCGGGCGGCGGGTGTGCAGGGCCCCGGGCCGGATCGTTTCCTCGCTCCTGACCTGGCCGCGGCCGACGCGTTCATCCGTACGGGTGCTCTCGTCGCCGCGGTGGAAACGGAGACGGGGCCGCTCGCCTGACGGCCGGCCGTACGTACGTGAGGGCCGCCCGGGATGCTTCCCGGGCGGCCCTTCGCGTTGCGATCAGATGGTGCGGGAGCGGCGTACGGAGAAGGTGACGAAGCCGGCCCCGATGCCGAGGAAGAGCGTGCCGCCCAGGAGGTAGGGGGTGGTGTCGACGGAGCCGGTGTCGGCCAGCGCGAGGGGCGCCGGCTGCGGGGATTGAGCGGAATCCCGAAGCGCGGCGGGCGCGGCCGCCGGCGCGGTGTTGGCGGCGGCGGGAGCGCCGGAGCGAGCCGCGGCGGGCCCGGGTGCGGTGGCGCCCGCGGAGGGCACGAACCAGAGGGCCCCGAGGAGGGTGGTCGCTCCGAGAGCGGTGAGCAGCGGACGGCGTGCGGACACGGTGCGATCCCCCTTGCGGCAGCAGCGAATTGGCCGTGTGCGGTGATGCTACGGAAAGGGGCGGGTCGTGGGAAAGTCGGGGGTTCCGCGGGCTTACTCTCCGTCGTATGAACCCTTCTGAGACATCACGTTATGTACGACTTCGGGTGGATCTGGTGCTGGAAGTGCCGGACTCCCAGGCACTCACCGGAGCCGCGCTCGCACACATCGAGGCCGACGAGTTCATGCCGGACGAGGAGCGCGGGCACGCCGAGGCCGCCGTCCGGGAGGACGAATCGGAGGCCCTGGCCTACCTGGTCGACCCCACCGACCTGGTCGCGGAGATCCCCGGAGTGGAGCTCGCGCAGGCCTCCTGGAGCAGCGAGCCCGTCGAATACGACCCCGAGTCAATGGAGTGGGACATGGACGAGGAAGATGGGGACTTCGACGAAGAACCCGACAGCGCCTGACCGTGTGGTTGCCCACATCCGAACGGAATGTGGAACCGATCCTCGGCGTTAGCGCGTTGTCAGGACGAGGCAGGGGGCATTCCCCCTGCCCGGCCAACCCCGGGACGGCAGCCGCGGGGTTTCCGGCAACGATGGAGTGGCGTGTGAGGACGGACAGCAAGCGGCGGAGAAGGTCCCTGATGGCCATATCCGCCGTGCTCGGCGGCGTACTGGTGCTTTCGGCGTGCAACGGCGGGGGCGGTGACAAGCCGAACGCGAGCGAGAGCAGCAAGTCCCAGGCGGACGTCGACGCCGCGGCGGCCAAGGACACCTCCAAGGCCAAGATAACGATCACGCCCAAGGACGGTGCCACCAACGTCGGCCTCAACGACGCGACCACCGTCGCCGTCAGCGACGGCACCCTCACCACTGTCGAGCTGAAGACCTCCGACGGCACGGCCGTTCCCGGCAAGATCGCCGGCGACGGCAAGAGCTGGAAGCCCGACGCCGCGCTGAAGCGCTCCACGAAGTACGCCCTGTCGGCGACCGCGAAGGACGAAGCGGGCCGCGAGGCGCACGAGAACGCCTCCTTCACCACGGTCTCCCCGGAGAACAGCTTCGTCGGCTCGTTCATCCCGGACGAGGGCCAGACGGTCGGCGTGGGCATGCCGGTCTCGATCACCTTCAACAAGCCGATCCGGGACAAGAAGGCCGTCCAGGCGGCCATCTCCGTCTCCTCCAGCAGCGGCCAGGAAGTCGTCGGCCACTGGTTCGGCACGCAGCGCCTGGACTTCCGCCCGGAGCAGTACTGGCAGGCGAACTCCACCGTCACGCTGAAGCTCGCCCTCGAAGGCGTGCAGGGCGCTCCCGGCGTCGTGGGCGTCCAGAGCAAGACCGTCACCTTCAAGATCGGCCGCAGCCAGGTCTCCACGGTCGACGCCAAGTCGAAGAAGATGACGGTCACCCGGGACGGCGCGGTCATCAAGACCATCCCGATCTCGGCGGGCGCCCCGGCGAACCCGACGTACAACGGTCAGATGGTGATCTCCGAGAAGTTCAAGGAGACCCGGATGAACGGCGCCACCGTCGGCTTCACGGACGACGACGGCAAGGGCGAGTACGACATCAAGGACGTGCCGCACGCGATGCGCCTGTCGAACTCGGGCACCTTCATCCACGGAAACTACTGGGGCGCCGACTCGGTCTTCGGCAGCGCCAACACCAGCCACGGCTGCGTGGGCCTGAACGACGTCAAGGGCGCGAACGACCCGAACCAGCCGGCGGCCTGGTTCTTCGACAACTCGCTCATCGGCGACGTGGTCACCGTGGTCAACTCCCCGGACAAGACCATCACGCCCGAGAACGGCCTCAACGGCTGGAACATGAGCTGGGCGGACTGGAAGGCCGGCGCGGCCGTCTGACGGTCGTGGCTCGTACGGAAGGCGGGGAACCTCTCGGAGGTTCCCCGCCTTCCGCGTTCTCATCCGCGAGGGGAGGGGTCCGGTCTAGGGTCCGGAGCATGATGATCAGATCCCTCCCCGTGCCCCCGTCCGACGCCGACCTGGACGCCTGGACGGCGGTCCTCGCCGCCGCGCAGAGCGCCGACCTGCCGCAACTGCCGCCGCCCTCCCGGGTGGAGGTCGCCGGGCGGCTGTCCGTGGCGCCGGCGCGCGGGCGCGCCGCGCTGTGGGTCGCGGACGAGGGCGTGGGCGTGGCGGGCCTGCTCCTGTTCACGGACGAGGCCAACGCGCACACCGCGTTCCTCGACGTGCTGGCCGTACGCCCGGAGGCCCGCCGCCGGGGCGCCGGCACGGCCCTGTGGCAGCGGGTCCGCGAGGAACTGCTCGCCCAGGACCGGACCTCCGTCTCCACGCTCGTGGACCTGGGCGGCCCCGGACAGGCGTTCGCGGAGTACCTCGGGTTCGAGAACGTCCTGCCGATGGCCTGGTACGTACAGGAAGTGCCCCGGCAGCAGCCGTCCCCGGACCCCGTGCCCGGTCACGAATTCCTGACCTGGCACGGCCTGGTGCCCGACGACTGGGCGCACGCGGTCGCCGTGGCCCACGGGGCGATGGAGGACGCGCCCATGGGGGAGGTCGACGAGAAGATCGAGTCCTGGTCCTCGCAGCGGCTCCACGCGGCGCAGCAGCTGATCCTGGACCGGGGCGGCGAGCTGACCACGGTCGCGGCCGTGACCGCCGACGGCGAGGTGGCGGCGTACACGGAGCTCGTCCTGCCGGATCCCGTCGGCCCGCGCGCCCTCCAGTACGACACGGTGGTCGTCCCCGCCCACCGGGGCCACGGCCTCGGCCTCGCGGTGAAGCGGCACATGCTCGCGTCGGCGGCGCACCGGTATCCCGCCCTGCGGCAGATCGCCACGACGGTGGCGGACGAGAACACCCCGATGCGCCGGGTGAACGAGACCCTGGGCTACCGCCGCGAGCGAGGCGCGGCGTACTTCCAGCTCAAGCTGTGGCGGTAGGGCCGGCCGCCGGGCTGCGCTCCGCCCCGGCCCCCTCCCCGGGGGCCGACCACGACGCCAGCAGCCGCAGCGCGTCCGCCGACGGGGAGCCCGGCGCCGCGTGGAAGGCCACCAGGTACTGCGCCGGATCGTCCGGCAGCCGCAGCGTCTGGAAGGACAGCTGCAACTCGCCCACCAGCGGATGCCGCAGCCGCTTCACGCCGTGCGTCTTGTCGGCCACCGTGTGCGCCGCCCACAGCCGCCGGAACTCCTCGTTCTTCACCGACAACTCCCCGACCAGCGCCGACAACTGCTCGTCGTCCGGGTTCTGGCCGGCGTACATCCGCAGATTGCTGACGACCTCGCAGGCCCGGCACTCCCAGTCCACCAACAGCTCGGCCGTCGCCGGGTCCAGGAACACCAGTCGCACCAGGTTCCGCTCCTGCGCCGGCAGCTTCCCGAAATCCCCGAAGACCGCCGCCGCCAGCCGGTTCCAGCCGATGACGTCCTGCCGGCGCCCCACCAGGTAAGCCGGTACGCCGTCCATCGCGTCCAGCAGCGCCAGCAGCTCCGGCCGCACCTGCTGGGGGCGGTGGCCCTGGCGCCGCCTGCGCGGCTTCGGGCGGGCCAGGTGGGTCAGGTGGGCCTGCTCGGTGCCGTCCAGCCGCAGGGCGCGCGCGATGGCGTCCAGCACCTCCGAGGACACGTTGTGCCCGGCGCCCTGCTCCAGCCGCGTGTAGTACGCGACGGACACCCCGGCCAGCTGCGCAAGCTCCTCGCGCCGCAGCCCCGGCACGCGCCGGTGGCGCCCGTAATCCGGCAGGCCCACGTCCTCGGGGCGCAACCGCGCCCGCCGGGAGCGGAGGAACTCGCCGAGCTCGGCACGCTGATCAAGCTGGTCCATACGGCCAGTATCACCGGGCGGGCCGGTGCGACGCGGGGCTGAGCCTGACCCCGCCAGTGGTACGTACGCCAGTCCTAGGCAGGACAGGGGGCTGGGTGCCCGCCGCGAGCCCGGGCAGGCTGGGCCCGTCACCACCCGGCGACACCCCAGCGCCACAGCCGAGGAGCACCCCATGTCCATCACCCAGGTCGCCGCCTACGCGGCCCCCGCCGCCAAGGCCCCGCTGGAGCGCACCACCGTCCCGCGCCGCCCCGTCGGCGAGCACGACGTCCTCATCGACATCAAGTACGCCGGCATCTGCCACTCCGACATCCACCAGGTCCGCGACGGCTGGGGCGAGGGCGTCTACCCCATGGTCCCCGGCCACGAGATCGCCGGTGTCGTCGCCGAAGTCGGGCCGGGCGTCACCAAGTTCGCGGTCGGGGACCGGGTGGGCGTCGGCTGCTTCGTCGACTCCTGCCGCAGTTGCGAGTACTGCCTGCGCGGCGACGAGCAGTTCTGCGTGAAGGGCGCGACCGGCACCTACAACGCCCTCGACGCGAACGGCGATCCCACGTACGGCGGTTACTCCACCCACGTCGTCGTCGACGAGAACTACGCCGTCCGCGTCCCCGACGGCCTCGCCCTCGACGTCGCCGCGCCGCTGCTGTGCGCCGGCATCACCCTCTACTCCCCGCTCAGGCACTGGCAGGCGGGCCCCGGCAAGAAGGTCGCGATCGTCGGCCTCGGCGGGCTCGGCCACATGGGCGTGAAGATCGCGGCGGACCTGGGCGCCGAGGTCACCGTCCTGTCGCAGTCCCTGCGCAAGCGGGAGGACGGCCTGAAGCTCGGCGCCTCCCACTACTACGCCACCAGCGACGAGACCACCTTCGAGAAGCTGGCCGGCACCTTCGACCTGATCCTCTCGACCGTCTCCGCTCCGCTCGGCCTGGACGCGTACCTCCGCCTGCTGAAGGTCGACGGCGCCCTGGTGAACGTCGGCGCCCCGGAGGAGCCCGTCGCGCTCAACCTCTTCTCGGTCATCGGCGGCCGCAAGACCCTCGCCGGATCGATGATCGGCGGGATCGCCGAAACCCAGGAGATGCTCGACTTCTGCGCCGAGCACGGCCTGGGCGCGGAGATCGAACTGATCGCCGCCGACGAGATCAACGAGGCGTACGAACGCGTGCTGTCGAGCGACGTCCGCTACCGCTTCGTGATCGACGCCTCCACGATCTGACCGACCGACCGGTAATCGGTGTCACACGTTCTTCATGCCACGTGCATGGCCTGGCGGGGGCGCGGTGCGGATGATCTCCACACCGCCCTTACGCAGACCAGGAGTTCGAGATGCCCAGCCGCCGTCACTTCCTCGCCGGATCAGCGGCCGCCGCAGCGGGGCTGGCCGCCCTCCCGCAGCTCGCGGGAGCGACGCCCGCGGCGGCCGCCGGCACCTCCGGTGCCTCCGTTGCCTCCGGTGCCCCCAACCTGGTGGTGATCCTGGCCGACGACCTCGGCTACGGCGACCTCGGCGCGTACGGGCAGAAGCTGATCACCACCCCGCGCGTCGACCAACTAGCCGCCGAGGGACTCCGGTTCACCGACGCCTACTCCGCGGCCGCCGTCTGCGCGCCCTCCCGTGCCGCACTGCTCACCGGCCTGCACACCGGCCACGCCGCCGTCCGGGCCAACCCGTCCAGCGGCGGCCAGGGCAGCCTCGGCGCCGGGGACACCACCTTCGCGGAGGTGCTGCGGGCGCGCGGCTACCGTACGGGCCTCTTCGGCAAGTGGGGCTTCGGCCCCGAGGCCGCGGACCAGCCGAGCCACCCGGGCGCGCGCGGCTTCGAGGAGTTCTACGGCTACATCGACCACAGCCACGCCCACGAGTACTACCCCACCTACCTCTGGCACAACAACGCCAAGGAGACCGTCCCGACGGGCACCTTCGCCCCCACCGCGATCGCCGAGCGCGCCCTCGACTTCATCGACGCCCATGCCGCCGGCCCCGACCCCTTCCTGCTCTACCTGGCCCCGAACCTGCCGCACGCGCCCAGCGAGATCCCCGACGTCGGCGCGTACGCCTCCCAGTCGTGGACGCAGGCGAACAAGGCGCACGCGGCGCAGATCAGCCTCCTCGACCAGCAGATCGGCGCGGTCGTGGACCGGCTCAAGGCGCAGGGCATCGCCGACCGCACCGTCGTCCTGGTGGCCTCCGACAACGGCCCGCACGAGGAAGGCGGCGTCAACCCCGACCTCTTCGACGCCAACGGCCCGCTGCGCGGCTACAAGCGCAACCTGTACGAGGGCGGCGTGCGCGTCCCGCTGATCGCCTGGGCCCCGGGCCGGATCGCCGCGGGCACCACCAGCGCCCGCCCCACCCCGCTGTACGACGTCCTGCCCACCCTCGCCGAGCTGGCGGGCGGCGCCCCGGCCCCCTCGGACATCGACGGCCTCTCGGCGGCCCCGGTCCTGAACGGCGCCCCCGCCCTCGCCCCGCTCCACAACCACCTGTACTGGTACCGCGACGAGCAGGGTGTCACCAGCCGCGCGAACACGGTGGACGGCGGCCGGGCGAAGCAGGTGGCGGAGGCGATCCGCAAGGACCAGTGGAAGGCCGTACGGTTCGCCCCGGCGCGGGACCGAACCGTGGCGGACTCGAAGTGGGACTTCGAGCTCTACAACCTGGCGGTGGACCTCGGTGAGAAGAACGACGTGGCGGCGAAGAACCCGTCGGTGGTCTCGTCCCTGACGGCCCTGCTCCGCGCCTCGTGGTCGGACACGTACGTGCGCCGCCCGTGGGGCCTGACGGCGGTCGTGGACCCGTCGGCCTCCACCGTCACCACCACCGTCTCGAACGGCACGAGCCGCTCCTGGCCGGACATCCGCGTCACCCTCCCCGCCCCGCCGGGCTGGACGGCCACCGCGACGACCGCGACGACCGCGCCTTCCCTCGCCCCGGGCGAGTCCCTGACCACGACGTGGAAGGTCACCCCGCCCTCGACGGCTCCTGCTCCCGCCCTCCTGATCCCGGAGGCCACCACCTCGTCCGCCCTCCGCTTCCAGGCGCCCACCCGCTACACCCCGCTCCCGGCCCCGCCCACGCAGGACGGCTACCTCAGCGACCTCCCGTGGGTCTCGGCCACCAACGGCTGGGGGCCGGTGGAGATCGACCGCTCCAACGGCAAGCAGGCGGCGGGCGACGGCACCCCGATCGCCTTCGGCGGCGTGACGTACCCCAAGGGCCTGGGAGTCCACGCCCCGTCGGAGATCGTCTACCACCTCGGCGGCCGGGCGTCCCGCTTCACGGCGCTCGTCGGCATCGACGACTTCTCGACGAAGCAGTCCTCGGTCGGCGCCACCCGCGCCATCGTCCGCGGCGACGGCCGCACCCTCCTCACCACCCCCACCCTGACGGGCGCGGGCGGCCCCACCGCCATCGACCTCGACGTGACGGGCATCCGCCTCCTCCACCTGGTCGTGGAGGACGCCAACTCCCGCACCTCCTTCGACCACACCTCCTGGGCCCAGCCCTACGTGACGGTGGTCTAGTCAAAGGGCGTCGAACGGAGGCGCGTGCCCCATCCGAAAGGGTGACCCCTACCCCGCCGGGTGGTGCTCCGCGGCCTCCTTGACGTTCCCCAGCGTCGTGAGGATGGCCGCGCGCTGCTTCTTGGGGAGGTTCAGCACCTTGTACATCGCCTTCAGCGACAGCGCGCCCTTGGCCGGCTCCTCCACCCGCATGTGGTGGGAGAGGCGGGTTCCGCCGTCCTGGGTTCCAGGTGGTAGTCCCAGTACGCGCGGCCGCCCGCCCCGCGCTTCTCCTCCTTCATCGGCGGGAAGGAGACCCACCCGAAGTCGTGCCCGGGATCGATCGCGGTCACCTCCGACGGCGCGTCGAACCTCGACGGTCCGAACTTCTCGTGCGCCAGCCAGCGGGCCCCGACTTCCAGCGGCCCGTCGAACTCGATCTCCTTGGTGATGCTCTTCGGCCCGGCGAACTCCGTGTGCCGCCGCACGTCCGTCACGACCGCCCACACCTCGTCCGGAGAAGCATCCACGTGCACGCTCTCCGTGGTCTCCGACAGCGTCATCACGCACCTCCAGCTGGAGCCCCACCTCCGAGCATGCGCGTCGGCCGGGCCCCCGCCAAGTCACGGCTGCGGGCCCGGCCGCCGGCTCACTCCGCCGCGGCGATGCCGATCGGGCAGCTCACGCCCGTGCCGCCGATGCCGCAGTAGCCGCCCGGGTTCTTGTCCAAGTACTGCGGGTAGCAACGCACCGCTCTGTGTAGCGTTGGTGACTCTTCGTGAAGGGGAAGTGAACGAAGCGGCACCGGTGATTCCGGTTGTCTCCCCGTATCTCCGTCGACACGGCCAGGGACGGCCACGGCCCGGACTTCAGGGGGGAGGCCTCGGCGCTCCATCCCGACGCGGAGCGTCTGGCTTTCCGGGGCTGGTAACGAGCAGCCGGCCGTGGAGCACCTGTCCCGTCAACCACCTGAGCTGACATCCGGTTTGGCCCTCCCCTCCTGGGAATCGGGGAGGTGCCGGGCCTATCGCGTCGTCAGGGACTTGTGACGGTGTACGTCGACATGATGTGGAACAGAGTGTCGATGCGGCTCTGGAGTTCGCGCCGGCGCGGACCTTCGATACGTATGGAGACTTCGGCGCCGCCCGCTTCCCGGGCCAGCCGGAGATCGAGGCGGGTATGGCCAATCAGCGGGTACACGTACCACTCTGCATGGGGTCGGTCGGCGTCCGTGCCCGTGAGCGCGGAATCGACGGCCTGCCAGTCGCTGTCGTCGAAGTCGTAGCCGATCCACTGGGAGAGGGCTTCACAGAACGCCCGGACGTTCGTGTCCCAGATCCAACCGCCCACGGGCGAGCCGGCCTGGTCGGCGAAGAACCGCTCCAGTGAGTCGAAGAGCGTGTCGACGGTCGCGGCATCTTCTTCGTCGGTCATGGATCGGAAGCGCGACAGCACCGACTCGTCCGGGAAGGTCATGCGGCCGACGAGAACCTCCCAGACGAGGTTGTTGCCGTACCCCAGGCGAGCGACCAGCCACTCACAGAAGCCTGCAAGGGCCGTACGTCCGCTGCCCTCGTGGAGACCGTCGAGATAGTTCGCGTACGACCAGAACGAGCCGTCCAGCCCGAACATCCCCGGTCGCTTCCGTAGGTGCGGAAGCAGATCGGGAAGTTCCCACTGGACGGCAAGATCTCTGGGCTGGGGGTCACGCATCCTCGCCCGCCGCGGCGATGCCGATCGGGCAGCTCACGCCAGTGCCACCGATGCCGCAGTAGCCGCCCGGGTTCTTGTCCAGGTACTGCTGGTGGTAACACTTCTCTTTGCGTAGAATTAGTGACTCTTCGTAAAGGGGTGGGAAGTGAACGAAGCGGCACCGGTGATCCCGGTTGTCTCGTACGCGCGTATCTCCGCCGACACGGCCAGGGACGGCCACGGCGTCGAGGACCAGCACAAGGTGAACGGCGAGACGGCGGCCCGTCTCGGCTGGACGATCGTGCACCGCTACACCGACAACGACCTGTCGGCGGCCAAGGCGGCGGTGGTGCGCCCGGACTTTGAGGCCATGGTGAAGGCGCTCAAATCGGGCCACATGCCGGACGGGCAGCCCGTGCGCGGCGTCATCGTCGTCGCGGACGACCGGCTCACGCGCCGAGCCGGAGACTACGAGCGGTTCGTGGACGCGCTCACCTACGAGGAGGGCCGCCTCTACGCCGACGCCAAGGGGTCGAAGAACCTCTACAGCGAGGACGTCGAGTCCATGGGGCTCTTCGGCGTCGTCATCTCCAAGATGGAGGTGCGCAAGATGCAGCGGCGCGCGCGCCGCTCGCACCGCGCCCGTGCCGAGCTGGGCATCCCGGTGGGCGGAAAGCGCCCCTTCGGCTGGCAGGACGACAAGCTCACGCTGGAGCCCGAGGAAGCGGCGTGGCTGGCGAAGGGTGCCCGCGAGGTGATCGCGGGCAAGTCCCTGCACTCGATCCTCCGCGAGTGGCGGGAGGCCGGCGTCCGCACGATCAACGACAAGGAGTGGGCGAGCCGCTCCCTCAAGCTCGCGCTGTGGAACCCGCGGCTGTGCGGCTGGCGGAAGCACAACGGAGAGCTGGTCCGCGATGCCAACGGTGTGCCGATTGTGGGCCGCTGGGAGCCGATCATCACCCCGAAGGAGTGGATGGCCATCGACGCCGTCTTCTCGGCCCGCGTCGGTCCCAACGTGAAGTCTGACGGAACGGTAACGGACTACCGCACCCCCTCGTACTTGCTGACCGGAATCCTCCGATGCGGCAAGCCCGGTGCGGACGGCCAGATCTGCAACTCGCCCCTTCGCGCGACCGCGCGGCCGGATCTCTCCGGGGGCTATCTCTATCAGTGCCCCAGCAAGGAAATGGGCGGTTGCGGTGGCACGGGACGCAATGGTGCCAAGATTGACGAATTCGTCACGGAAGCAGTTCTGGCGAAGCTGGAGGAGCGGGCAGCCAGGACAGCGCAAGTGGACGAGGAATGGATTGGGGAAGACGAACTGGACCGCTTGACGCGGAAGCAGCGCAAGCTGCTCCAGGCTTGGCAGGAGGACCAGATCTCGGATGAGTTGTTCTTCCCTGAGAACCAGAGGATGGAATCTCGGGTCAAGGAACTACGTGCGGACCGTACGCGCCACGTTCTCAACCAGCAGCGTGCAGCCGAGGTCACCGGCGACGTACGTGAGCGCTGGACCTCCGGCAGGCTGGATCTGACGCAGAAGCGCGCCCTGATCAGGGAGGCACTGCACGCGGTGATCGTCCTGCCGGTGGGCGGCGGAGGCCGACGCCCGTTCAACCCTGACCTGTTGGTCCCGAAGTGGCGCGAATGACGGCGAGCTGAAACGGAAAGGGGCACGGCCATCCGGCTGGTGCCCCTTCGTTCGTCTTGCGGGTATGGACTACCGCTGCTTGCGCGTGGCCTTGGTCGAGTTCTCATGCTCGAAGTCCAAGCCGAGTATGGTGGAAACCCGTTGCCATCGTTCTTCGCTCCAGGCCGGAGCCTTGGCGGCCTGAATGCGACCCCATTCGCGAGCGGTGATGTTGGTCAAACGGAAGTCCTTTCCCTGGGTTACATGTTGCGCGGCGAGAGCAACGTTCAATTCTACCTTCGTGCGCGTGTATTCGAAACATGGAATCCCATGAACCTGAATGGATTTGGGGTTCCTTGACTTGTTCCTGAGATGAGCCCCCCTGCTGATTCGAGGCGGAATCCCGCCGTGATGTTTCGCATCGGATCCGCCGAAGAGCAGCACGGGCACCTCCGATAGGGTGTGTTCGGCCCGGCGCGATGTCGCCGGACAGACTCCTGTGATGAGGGCCGTGCTCCCTGGCCGGCCCGCCCACCCCGTGCAGAGAGGAGCACATGACCCCCGCTCGACGGGGATGGATGGCGCTCACGCGCCTCACAAGGAGGACTTTCACTTGCCCATCAAGCTCAAGGAGTGGGCCGCCATCTCGCGCCCGGAGTACCGGCGCATGGCCCGTGACACCCGCTTCGACCTCGCGTTCCGCGTCCACTTCGCTGCCCTCGGGAAGGCCAACCAGCTGGGCCACGCCGAATTGGCGTCCGGGGAACTCGCGGCGATCCTCACCCGCAAGGACGGCCGGCCTCAGCCGAAGCAGGGCGTAAGTCGCGCGATCAAGTCGGCCAAGGATCTCGGATTGGTCAGCCCGTCATCCGATGCTCGGTGTCTCGTGCTCCCTGGCCACCTGTACGACACGGCAAGAGGTTCCCTGTCCTGCAAGGCGCATGGCATCCAGCGTGCAGCCTGACCGGGGGTAGGCGTGGAATGAGTACCGCGTACACGTAGAGCGCCTACCAACATGGGCTCTGAGCTGCGGAAACCTTCGCTGCTTCTTTATCTCCTTATAGCCATCACGAAATGAGGGCCTTCGGCCCCGATCCTGCGTGGTCACAGTGTGGCCCCGGAGGGGCCGACAGGTCTGAAGCGGCTTACTCAGCGGCGAAGGAAAGCAGGGGCGCGGCAGCGCCCACTTGGTGTTGGGGCAGCGGTGAAGGGGTGAGCGGCAGAGGGCGGCCGTCCGGCCCCGCCACACTCCGAGGCCACAACGAAGGAGCGGGCCCCGCAGGGGCCGATAGCAAAGCCAGGTAGCCCAGCCGGGTGGGGCGCTGCCGCGCCCCGCCGAGAGGGATGCCCATTGGGTGGGGCCGCGTACGCGGCCGCATGGCGAAGCTGCTTGGTTAGGGCTCGCGAGGCGACACCCTTGTGCAGTCTCCGGCCGCTGGTCAAGGGCTGGTGCGGTGTCCTGACCTGGCATTTCTCCGCCGCTGTGTTACCGCTTCGCGGCGCTGGTGAGCTTTGAAACCGTGGCAGGATCTGCGCGGCCAAGACATGGCGGTCGGCAAGTGCCCCTTCGGGGGTAATACCCCCACCCCTTCGCCGTCGCGTTGTGCAGGTGGAGACGCCCGGTAACCCGGCTGGGTCCGAGTCGTTGGCCGCAGCATGACCAGGGATGAGTGGCTTGGCTACTGGCTTGCTCGCGCGCCGGAGCATGATGAGGAGTGGGCCAAGAATCTGCTTTACCTCTTCGGGCTGGAGCAGACCCCCGAAGGCGAGTGGCGGCAGGCGAACCCGGACCAGGGGTGACCGGTACGACCTCTTCCAAAAACGATGGTTATCGGAATGAACCGGAACGCCACCCAATTCCGTTCCGAAACTCACGCGTCCGATGTTCTGGAACGCTCGATGTTTCGGAACGAGTTGTGGAACAGTCTGGCTCATGCCGAAGATCATCAGCCCCACGGGGTACTTCATCGGGTACGCACGCATCAGCACCGAGGACCAGGAGGCGCAGCTACAGCGTGACGCGCTGACGGAGGCAGGCTGTGCCCGCATCTTCGAGGACAAGGCCAGCGGCAAGAACGCCGACCGGCCCGAGCTGACGGCCGTACTCGACTACCTCCGCGAGGGGGACACGCTGTGCGTGTGGAAGCTCGACAGGCTCGGCCGCTCCCTCATCGATCTAGTGACGATCGTCGACGGGCTACGCGCCAAGGGTGTGGGCTTCAAGGTATTGACCGGTGCCCTGTCCTCGGTGGACACCACGTCCGCAGACGGACGCCTGTTCTTCCAGATCATCGCGTCCATGGCAGAGTTCGAGCGTGCCCTGATCAAGGACCGGACGATAGCCGGACTTGTCGAAGCCAAAGCACAGGGCAAGGTCGGGGGGCGGCCCAGGGCTATGGACTCGAAGATGGTGAAGCAGGCGCAGGTATTGAAGGGTGAGGGCAAGAGCTACGGCGCCATCGCCAAGGCGCTGGGCGTAGGTCAGGCGACCGTCTACCGAGCGCTTACCGGCACAGCAGGCTGAGACGTTACGACACAGGAGGAGCGCGCCCGAGAAACGCGTGCAGACGCCTCCCCAGGCCCCCGGCACCAGTCGGGGTCTCTGTCATGCAGTGGCCCGCCGGACGGGGCAGGTCAGGTCGGGAGCCGCACGGTTCGGGGAGCACGTCACGAGGGCGACGGAGTGGAAGACAGTGCCACTCAAATAGTGGCCAAGGGATACGTCCCCTCCCCACGTCAGCCGCTCGACTGCGCCCTTCACGAGGAGAACCAGCCTGGCCGCTTCCCGGTCGCCTTCAGAGGCGAACCGGGGTGCAAACTCGGCGAGCTGGAGACCAAGCCACTCGCCGGCTTCCTTGGGTTCCTCCCATGTCCCTCGGACCGCCGAGGGCGGCTTCATGAGCCAGTGCGCCGTCTGAATCGGGGGCACGTCAGAAGTCGGGAACACCGCCACGGCTTCCCGATACCGGTCGAGTACGTCCTTCTCACTGCTCACGGTTGGGGCCTGTCCGGCCGGTCTGCGGATGCTCTCCTTGTCGAACGTCTGCTTCTCCCCGATCCATGCATAGCCGTGGTGGTGCACTACCGCTCCGTCCCCAGAGATGACGACGGCCCCACCCGTCGGCGTGAGGGCAGGGCCGTCAGTTCAGGTGGTGCTGTGGATCAGGCGGAGAGGTCGAAGCGCGCGGGGTCGATACCCGCCGCGTCCAACTCCGACGTAGTGAAGCGCAGCGGCTCGGCGTCCGGGCGCTTGCTGTCACCCATCGCCCACGCGTCCGGCCCGATCTTCGCGAGGGTCACGCACGCCTCGCCGTCCGGGTGCGTGTTGCCTCCACACGCCTTGCTGAAGTGAGCTCCGGTGATGTCGAGTCGGTACAGGTCGGTCATCTGGTCCTCCTTGATTCAGATGGGAAGGGCACCGCTGTCCCGCTTGCGGTGTGTCCGGGTGCCTCGCAGCGCCTCTGCGATCTGCTCGACGTGAGCAGCGGGGACCGAGCCCAGGTGTACGAGCGGCTGGCCTCGGGGAGTCACCTGCGGGCGTATCGCCGCGTAGGCGCTTTCCGGCAGGCCCAGGGAGGCGAGCACCTCGCGCATGGCATCGGAGGCGTGCAGAGCCGCTGTACGTCCGTCTCTCCAGGTCTGCATGTCCACTACCGCCCCCTGGGGTGCTTCTTGGGGTGCGCGGCCAGCTCGACGTTGCAGTCCGAGACGGCGGACAGGTCCCCGGCGCCGTACGCCGCTGTGCGCTGCTTCGCGAGGGCGGCGCAGACGCCGCAACCCGGCGCAGGCACAGGAGGCGTGCGAGGAAGGGACAGCTGAACCGGCGGGTCCATCGTGGTGCTGGGGCTGCTCACTGGGATTCCCTCCCTCGGGTGTCGGCACCGCTGATGCTTCACCCGCTGAGCAGCTCGTTCTAGGACCTTTCCTGTTGGGGCAAGAATCCGTCCCGGATGCCCTCGACCAGGGTTCTCATGACGTCTCCGTAGACCGCCACTGTGGCGAAGCGTTCGAAGGTGTCGAGGTAGAGCTGGACGTCCTTCGGGTCGCGGGTTGTGACTTCGGAGTGGAACGTTTCCACGATGACGAGTCGGTCGTCGTGCAGGCTGAAGCAGGTCATGGGGAAGTCCGGCATCCGGCGGTCGGACGGCACGACACCCAGTGAGACATTGGACAGACGGGACACGGACACGAGCCGGTCCAGCTGGAGCGCCATGACCACGGGCGCGCTGATGCGCCACCGGAGTACGTGCTCGCAGATCAGGAAGCGGAAGGAGCGGCCTGGCTCGTACAGGACGGACTGCCGTTCGAGGCGGGCCGCCACGGTCTTGGTCCTGGTCTCCTCCGGCAGGGCCGGAGGCAGGGAGAAGACGGCGGAGGCATACTCGGGGGTCTGGAGGAGTCCGGGGATGAGCTGGCCCTGAAAGAGCCTGAGCGTGGTGGTGCCGGCCTCGATGGCCCGGATGGTCTTCTGGTGCTTCCAAGGGCCCATGCGGCGCAGCAGACGCCATGCGGTGGCCTCGGTGGCTTCAGCGCGGGCGGCTGCCAGGAACTGTTCCTTGACTTCCTGGCTCACACCTATGGCGGTGAGGACCAGGTCTACGTCCTGGACGGTCGGTCGCACCTTGCCCGTCTCGATCTTCGAGAGCTTCCCGGCAGACATGGAAGCCCTGCGGGCCACCGCGTCACCCGTGAGTCCGGATGCGTCGCGCAGCGCCCGCAGGGCTTTCCCGATCGAGTCGGCGGTCAGTGGTGCCGCTCCCAGTAGTCCGCGAACGGCACCGCTCCGGCCAAGGCGCGGTCTCGGTAGTTCTGATACTCGGCAAGGCAGTGGGCAGGCAGCAGGTCGGCGCCGATGAACGCACCTTCGGGCGTGTAGTGCATCCGGTACACGTCCTGGTCGTCGAACAACCAGAAGTCATGATCGGGCAGGTTGGCCACTTCCTGGTCAGCCTGGTCGATGATGCCGATGGTCTCGCCGGCCGTGATGTTGCCCGGGTAGGCGGCCAGTTCGTACCGCAGGTAGTCGGTCAGCGGAGACTTGAGCACATGGACGCGCGAGACCTGCTTGCCCTTGTCGGTCATGGACCGCACCCATGGGTTGTCGTCCCAGTCAGGGCCCATGTCCCCGCCGGCCAGGAAGCGTTCGAACTCCTCGCGCTCCTCCTCCACGCTGTAGACGGACAGCGTCTCCAGGCGGAAGGCGGTCCGCTCGAAGGTGTCGAAGAGACGGCCGAACTCCTCACCGTTGAGCACGGAAGTACTCCTCCAGCACCGCGGCCGGGACCACGACGGCAGTCTCGCCCTCGGGCAGGTCGAGCTGCGCCAGCCGCTCGGGGTCGGTGATGACGTAGCCCTGCACTACGTAGTCCTTGGCGTCCTCAGTACCCCACAGTGTCGGGCACGTTCCGTTCCTGCACTCCGGGTCACCGGACAGCTTCCGCAGCATCCTCGCCCCCACATGTCGGCGTACGCCTGTCGTGTTCGATGTTCCCGAGTGAGGCGCAGCGAGGTCAACGGCTGATCCTTTCCACAACAGGAAAGTCCCTCCCCTCGACTTCGGCGCTTCGTAGCGATGGGCCGTCACTCTGAGGCTTCAGGGTGTCCAGGTGGGTAGTAGTACCTGTTGCGGTCACGTGGGGGCTGGTCAGGCCGCCACTGCCAGATGGACCGGCGATGGCGACGGTGAAGATCACGGTGAAGACGCAGTCGTGTGAGCCACCGCATTGGTTTCTTCGAGGTGTCCTGGACGTATAGCGGGGTTGCCACGATGAGCCGCGGGACGAATTGCGACTCCGGGATGTGGAGATCTACTCGGGCCAACCCTTGCACCCGCGCACGATGCTGCGGTGCATGGTGGCCTTCAATCACGTTGAACACCCATCGCGCCACCTGATCAGGACGATTGACGCGTGATACGGCCAGGGCTTCCGCCGTCAGGGCTTCGGGGATGTCAGTCCGCCCGCGTCCATCTGCATCGTTGATCTTGAGGATCAGGTCATGCAACCACGCGGTACCTGATCCCATCCTTCCTGCCGTTGCGGTCTTCTTGAGCAGGTGCTCGGTGGAACCGCACAACATCAGGTCAACGGGAGTTCCATCTGGACTTCGATCACTTCGCAAGGATCCGAAGAAGAGCACAACATCGTCCAGATCGGGGAGATCGTTGTCCCCATGGGAGGTGCTCCATCCCATCTCAACGTCGAAAACGATCCACTCACCAGTCGTGAGCTCCGGAGCGTAGAAGTGCGCTGCCTCACGCTCAAGCTGGCGCCGCACCTGGCGAAGCCTGTGGAGCTCCGTGTCGGTCGGAGTCCGTGGTGGCGCGGATGAGACTGCCACTGTTGCAACCTGTAGATCTACTTCGGCGTTCACCGTCGGTAGGCGGCGTGCGGGGCGTTCGGGGAAGAACGCCTCCAGCCTGCGCCGCGAGAAGTAGATCATGTTGTTCAAGCGCATACATGCCCCACAGGCTTAGCGGGCTCCCCGTGAGCCACACCGCTCACGTACCCACCGACCAGTCACGGTCAATCGTCGGGGAGCCAGCCTGCTCATGCCCGTATCACGTGGCTGTCAGTCTTCGGCTGGAGCCACACCGATCGGGCAGGCCACGCCCGTGCCGCCGATGCCGCAGTAGCCGTTAATGTTGCGGTCCAGGTACTGCTGGTGATATGCCTCCGCAGGCCAGAACGGGCGGGCCGTCGCCGGGAGGATCGCCGTCGTGATCTGGGCGTGGCCCGAGGCCGTGAGGACCTGCTGGTAGGCCTCGCGGGAGGTTTCCGCCGTCTGCTGGTGGGCGGGGGAGTGGGTGTAGACCGCCGAGCGGTACTGGGTGCCGACGTCGTTGCCCTGGCGGAAGCCCTGGGTGGGGTCGTGGGACTCCCAGAAGAGCTTCAAGAGGGTCGCGTAGGAGACCTGCGAGGGGTCGAAGACCACGCGGACGACCTCCGTGTGGCCGGTCTGGCCCGAGCAGACCTCCTCGTAGGTCGGGTTCTCGGTGAAGCCGCCCTGGTAGCCGGCCAGGGTGGTCCACACCCCGGGGGTCTGCCAGAACTTGCGTTCCGCGCCCCAGAAACAGCCCAGGCCGAAGTCCGCGACTTCCAGACCCTCCGGGTAGGGGCCGGCCAGGGGGTTCCCGAGGACCGTGTGCTTCTCGGGAAGGGTGAAGAGTGGTTCCGCGCGGCCCGTCAGGGCCTCCTCGCGAGTGGGGAGCTCGGGCGTGCGGCGGTACGAGAACATGGGTCGCCTCCTTCGGTACCCCCTCAACGGACCGGGGCGGGCCGGGATTCCCGACCCGCCCCCCGCCGTGCGCGGATACGCGTCAGAGGCCCGGCGTGGCCACGACCACCGCCCAGTCACGGGCGTACAGGTAGCGGCGCTTCGGCGATCCCGCGTAGGACCACGGCAGGGCGCCGATGTGCCCGTCGATGTGGCGGAACTGCTCGACCGCCTGCTCGTCGCGGTCCTGCCAGAACAGCAGGTACGCCAGCATGTGCCGCAGGCGCGCCGTCCCGGGGTGCTCGTCGCCGGCCGCCGCCAGGTCCAGCAGCGCCGCGTCCACCGCGGCGACGATCTCCGGCTCCTTGAAGAACGTCTCGGCCGCCAGGTCCTCCTCGTACGTCTCCTGCTCGAAGTACGCGATCAGCGGCAGCAGCGACAGCAGGTCACCGGGCTCGCCGACGGCCGCCGACTCCCGCGCGAAGGCGAGCGCCAGCTCGTGCGAACCGCGCCACTTCCGGCACCAGTACTGCAGCCCGCTGATGTGGGACCACAGCACCTTCGGGTCGCGCTTGACGACCTGCTCCCACAGCTCCCGGTACCGCTCGTGCGAGTAGCCCAGGCCCTGCCCGATCGGCTGCTCCACGATGTACGGCGTCGGGTCCGCCGGGTCGGCGAGGCGCTGGGCCTCGTGGGCCACCTCCTGCGCCTTGATCAGCAGGTCGCGGAAGAGCCGGAACTGCTCCTGCGTGGTGCGGCTGCCCGACTGGCCCCCGCGCACGTTCCACGCCACCATGATCGCGGTGTCGGCGTCGACCAGGGCCGCCGTCGGGTCCGTGGGCCGCGCCGCGCGCCAGGCCAGCAGCCAGGCGTCGTCCTCGGCGGCCGCCAGGGCCAGCGGGCGCACCCGCTCCATCCGCTCGTGCCAGTCCTGCCCGGCCGCCTCGATGTAGGCGGCCCCCGCCTCCCAGTCACCCGTCCGGACCGCCTCCAGGGCGGCGGTCCGCTCCGGCGGCACCGGCGCGGGGTTCTCGGTGTCGAGGTCGGCTTCCGCCACGAAGCCCAGCGCGACGACCGCGGCAGCCTTCTCGGCCCGCTGCCTGGCCTCGATCGCTTCCGTACCGGCGTTCAGCGTCCCGATCTCGGCTTCCAGCCGCTTCGCCTTGCGGATGAAGTAGACGCCCCGCAGGAACTTGAACGCGCCGAACAGCAACACGGCGCCCAGGATGTACAGACCGATCACGGGGCAAGCACCAGCTTCCGCAGGGGTTCGGTGTCGGCCTGATCCGCGACGGCCGCGTCCAGGGCCAGGTCGAGCTGGTCCTCGAAGCCGTCGGCGAGGTAGCGCAGGGAGGCCGAGTCGGACCAGGACAGCTGCCAGCGGGCCGCGCCGCGGGCCGTCAGCTCCACGGTGACCAGCTGGTTCACGGCCCGACGCAGCGCCGGGCGGGCGTACTCGCGGGCCGCGCGGCCGGTCGCGGCCGCCGCCTGCTCGGACTTCGGGAAACGGTCGGCGATCCGCCAGCGCAGCGCCGGGTCGGCGTCGATCGCGTCGAGCAGCGCGGCCAGGTCGGGGCCCGCACCCTCGGCGGAGAGCGCCTCACGGATCTCCTCCGCGCCCTGGCCGACGTACTGGGTCATCGACTCGTGGACCAGGTCCTCCCAGTCCAGCCGCTTCAGCGCGAGCGCCTGCGGGCTGAGGACGACCTGCTCCAGGGCCGCGAGCGCCCCGTCCGCGTCCGACAGCAGCTCCAGCGCCGGGCGGGCGCTCTGGCCGGTGCGGCCGTCGTCGGGCAGGGCCTCGATGCGGGCCACGCGTTCGGCGAGCGCCGGGTGGGAGTCGTACGGGGAGGTGGGCTCGGTGGACAGCTCCCGGCGCAGGTCCTCCAGCTCGGTGGAGCGGGCGTCGAGGAGCCGGCGCAGGCCGCCGAAGACCTCACCGGGGCGCGGCAGCAGACCGGCGCCGACGCCGAGGGTGGCGTACGAGCTCATGTAGAAGTCGTGCGCCGAGTCGAGGGCGTTCAGCTCGCGCAGCGCGGACGCGGCGGAGTCCCGGCCGGCGACCCGCACCGAGGCGAGGTCGGCGGCGAGCTCCTGGCGCCGGGCGGAGGAGAGCGTGGCGCGCATGTAGAAGTTGCCGTACGCCGTGTAGATCTTCGCCATGGCACGGTACGTCACGCCCTGGCCGGTGGTGTCGATCTCCTTGGCCTTCTTGCCCTTGGCGATCCGCTTCTCCGCCGCCTTCTCCTGCTTGGCCCGCTCCTTGGCGACCTTGCCGTCGGCGCGGTCGTGGAAGTGGCCGATCGTACGGATCAACTGGGCGCGGCCGCGCGCGATCAGCGGGGTGAGGCGGGTGTCGAGGTTGGCGTAGTGGCCCATCTCGTGGGCGAGCACGGCGCGCAGCTGCATCTCGTCCAGGCCGGTCATCAGCGGCAGGCCGAGGTAGAGGCGGCGGGTGCCGGGGCGCAGGCCCAGCAGCGAGGCGTCCTCGCTGACGGCGGCGTTCACCTCGTCGATCAGCGCGATCTCGTCGGGCGCGCGGGTACCGACCTGCCGGGCGACGTCGCGCACGGCCTCCCACAGAGCGGGCTCCTGCGCCTCGGTGACGGCGACGCCGGCCGGGGGCTCTCCCTTGGGCGTGCGCAGCATGAACAGGCCGCGCACGATCGGGATCGCGAGGACGACGGAGACGATGACCAGCTTGCCGGCGGCCGGGCCGTGCAGGCCGCCGCTGAGGGCGGCGTAGTCGATGCCGGCCAGGATGCCGAGCAGGACGACGCCGAGCAGATAGAAGCCTGCGAGCAGGACGAGGGCGCGCAGAGCGCGCAACGAAGCGCCCATTTTTTGGGATCCCCCCCGGGATGAAGTGCGGTGCGGATCCGCATCATGCGGCCCTTGGGGCGCTGACGGCAACTTTATCCGGCGGGCCGTTTCCCCTGGTGGCACGGTGTGCCTCCCGGCGGGGCTGGGGTTGTCCCTTGGCCGGGAGGCCTGCTCGGGGCGGCTTCGTTGCCGGGGCTCCGCCCCGGACCCCGCGCCTCAAACGCCGGCGAGGCTGGATTTTCCTGGGCCGGGACCCGTCCGGGTTGGGGCGGTGCCCCGCCGGAGCATCTCCTCGTCCTCGCGCACTTGGCAGGTGCTTCGACAGGGAGGGTGGTTGCGCGCTCGTCCTGCGG
>NZ_JBHWJY010000090.1:0-34965 GCF_042731135.1 Streptomyces sp. NPDC059874 | reverse complement strand
TCCTGGTTCCCTCACCTCGGCGGGGCGGACTCGTCCCCCTTCCGGGGCGGCGGGGCCCATTCTCCACATGGGGGGCCGCCGGGGGGGCGGCGCCGGGGGGGGGCCCCGCGGGGGCCGCCGGTCCCAGTTCCGCCAGGAGCGGGCCGAGGCTCTGTGGGCCGTGGGCGCCCGCGACCACGACCTCGTGGCCCGCCGCCACGAGGATCCTGGCGAGGGTCGAGCCGATCCGGCCGGTGCCGATGATGCCTGTCCGCATGACGCTCCTCGGGAAGGGGGACTCGGTTCTCTCCGGACTCAGTCCATGCCGATCCAGACCGACTTGGTCTGGGTGTAGCTCTCCAGGGATTCCGGGCCGCACTCGCGGCCGTAGCCGGAGGCCTTGTAGCCGCCGTAGGGCACGGAGGGGTCGTACTGGTTGTAGCAATTCACCCAGACCGTGCCCGCCTTGATCTGCGAGGCGACCCGGTGGGCCCGCCGCAGGTCCTTGGTGTGGACGCCGGCGGCGAGGCCGTACGCGCTGTCGTTGGCGATGCGCACGGCGTCCTCCTCGGTGTCGAAGGGGATGATCGACAGCACCGGCCCGAAGATCTCCTCCTGGGCGATCCGCATGCCGTTGTCGACCCCGGTGAAGACGGTCGGCAGGAAGTACAGGCCCTGACTGGAGGCGCCCTCCGGGGTCCAGCCGGTGCCGCCGGTGCGCAGGATCGCGCCTTCCTTCTCGCCCACCTCGATGTAGGAGCTGACCTTGTCGAACTGGCCGCGGTGCGCCAGCGGCCCGAAGAGGGTGGCCGGGTCGCGCGGGTCGCCGGGCTTGAGGGCGGCGGCCCTGCGGACCAGGCGTCCGACCAGTTCGTCGTGGACGGGGCGCTGGAGCAGCAGGCGGGAGCCGGCGGTGCAGATCTCGCCCTTGTTGTAGTAGATGCCGAAGAAGGCGAGTTCCTCGGCGGCGTCGAGGTCGGCGTCGGCGAAGACGATGTTGGCGGACTTGCCGCCGAGCTCCATCGTCACCTTCTTCAGGGTGCCGGCCGCCTTGCGGATGATGGACTGGCCGACCGCGGTGGAACCGGTGAACGCGATCTTGTCGATGTCCGGGTGGTCGGTGAGGGTCTCCCCCAGTTCCACGCCGGGACCGGTGATGACGTTCAACACTCCGTCGGGGATCTCCGCCTCCTGGAAGAGCTCGGCGATCTTCAGGGCGGTGAGCGGGGTGGCCGGGGAGGGCTTGTGGACGACGGTGTTGCCGGCCGCGAGGGCCGGAGCGATCTTCGTCATCGACAGCAGCAGCGGGAAGTTGAACGGGGTGATGGCGCAGACCACGCCCAGCGGTTCGCGCAGGGTGTAGGCGAGCTGGCCGCCGGCCGGGGCCCGCGAGGAGCCGTCGACGCGGGTCACGGCGCCGGCGTAGTAGTGCATGAGCTGGGCGGCCATGGGGGCGTCGACCGTACTGGAGAAGGCGAACGGCTTGCCCATGTCCACGGTCTCCAGAAGGGCGATCTCCTCCAGGTCGCGCTCGATGAGCTCGCCGACCCGGTTCAGCCGCAGCGCGCGCTCCTGGGCCGACAGTCTGCTCCACGGACCTTCCTCGTACGCCTTGCGGGCGGCGGCCACGGCCGCGTCCGCGTCGGCGGCGGTGGCCTGGGCCACCGGCACGATCTCCTGGCCGTCCACGGGGCTGATGTCCGGCTCGGTACGGCCGTCCCGGGCCGGGACCCATTTGCCGCCGATGAACAACTTCCCGGGGTTGGCCAGGGGCTGGTCGCTGAGCGCGCGCTGTGTCATGGCTGCCTTCCGGATTCGTGTGCGGGGGGCTGCTTTCAGCCCTGCGCGAGCTGCGTCAGGAACGTCTCGGCGAGGGCCTTGGAGGAGTACGGGTTCTGGCCGGTCGTCAGCTTGCGGTCGACGACCACGTGCGAGTCCCAGATCGCTTCGGCCTTCTCGTAGCGGGCGCCGAGCCGCGTGAGCTCGACCTCCAGGATCAGCGGGAGCCGGCCGGCCATGTTGGTGACCAGTTCCTCGCTGTGCGAGAAGGCCGTCATCCGGTACCCCTCGAAGGGCCAGCGGCCTTCGCCGTCGCGCAGGGCGAGCAGTGAGGTGTGGCCGTGGCAGACGGTGGCGAGGGGCTTGTCCTGGGCGATGACCCAGCGCAGGATCTGGGCGAGTTCGTCGGACTTGGGCAGGTCGCCGATGGCGCCGTGGCCACCGCTGACGTACACGCCGTCGTAGTCGGCGATGTCCTTCTCGGTGAGGGACTCCAGCGCGATCGGGGTCTGGAGCTGGGGGGTGTTCTCGATGACCCGGACGTACTCGGCGGCGTTGGCCGCGTCCTCGTCGGGCGAACCCTGGGGGCGGACCCACTGGAGGAACTGGGGGTCGATGCTCGTCTGGTCGACCGTGGGTGCCCGGCCCCCGATCGTCGCGACGTCCACGACGTGCCCGGCTGCCTTGAACAGCTGATAAGGGACGACGAATTCCTCGGCCCAGAATCCCGAGGGGTGCTGTTCGCCGTCCAGCAGGTGGAGGGTGGCCTTGGCCGTCATGACGACGAGAATCTTCATGATTCTCTCCTTGTTCTGGATTCGCTGCCGATTCAACACGCCCATAGCAGGGGGCGTAAGGGGGCGACGTCAGGCCCGTGATACTTCGTCACGTGCGTCCAACGCCGAGATGATGGTGCGGAATTCACCGACCAGCGGGTGGTCGGGATGGGCTTCTGCAAATATGCGCTCCCCGTACAGCGCCGCCATTTCCGGCGAGTACGGAAGGATTCCGGCCAGGGGTGCTCCGTAGACCTCCTGGGCGCGTCGCCGCGCCGCTTCCCGGTCGACCCCGGCGGGGGCCATGCTCAGGACCAGGGTCCGCCGGCAGGGCAGGCGCCCGGCGAGGGCGATGGTCTCCTCGACGCCGGAGAGGTCGATCCGGTCGGCCCGCGCCATGATCATCAGTACGTCGGCGCTCGCCATGGCCGTGACCGACTCGTTGTTGAGCCCGGCATGGGTGTCGAGCAGCAGCATGTCGAGGGCGAAGTGCCCGGCCAGCCGGTCGAAGCCCTCCGGGAGCAACCCCACGTCGTATCCGCTGGTCATAATCTCCCGCAGGGCGGCCGTCCCGGTCCGGGCCGGTACGACGTACAGCCCGGGGAGGGCGACCTGCTGGGCCGCGGCCTCGATCTCGCAGCGGCCGAGCAGGTAGTCGGCCAGGGACGGACCGGGCCCGAGCCGGAACAACAGGTCGAGGGTGGGCGACTGGATGTCGGTGTCCACCACCCCGACCCGGCGCCCCTCGGCCGCCAGGAGCAGCGCGAGGTTCGCCAGTACCGAGGACTTGCCCGTGCCACCGCGGTGCGAGTGCACCACGATGGTGCGGGCCATCAGGCCACCACCCGGTAGCCGGTGCCGTCCCCGTGCGGCCCCCGCGCCGCACGTGGCCGGTGGAGGGCCAGCATGGTGACGTCGTCGTGCTGTTCGGCGGTGCCGGTGTGCTCGCGCACCGCCCAGTCGATGCGGTCGACGACCTCCTTGCCGCTGGCAGGGCGGCCGGCGAGCAGTTCCAGCATGCGTTCGTCGCCGAGGAAGCGGCCTTGTGGGCAGCGGGCCTCGGGTACTCCGTCGGTGAAGGCGAAGAGGGTGTCGCCCGGGTTCAACTGGGCGTAGCCGAGGGTGTAGACGCAGTCGGGGTGGACCCCGACGGCCGGTCCGGTGATCTCCAGCGCTCGGGGCGGGCTGCCGTCGGCGTGCAGCATCAGGGGCGGGTTGTGGCCGCCGTTGATGTAGACGAGGCTGCCGGTGAGCGGGTCCAGCACCCCGAAGAAGAGGGTGGCGAAGTAGCCCTGCCGCAGGTGGTTGCGGGTCAGGTAGCCGTTGGTGGCCGTGACCGCGTTGAGCAGCGGCGTGGCACCGACCACCGGGATGCGGCGGCTGCCTCCGGTGCGCCCGGCGACGAGGTGCTGGAGCCCGCTGTTCTCGGCGGTGTGCCGCAGCAGTGAGCGGATGAGTGCCATGAAGAGAGCGGCGCCGACTCCCTTGTCGCAGACGTCGGCGACGACGAAGGCGAGCCGGCGGCCGCGGGATATCTCGAACACGTCGTAGAAGTCCCCGGCGACCTGGCGGGCCGGCCGGAACCGGACGTCGATCTCCCAGCCGTCCGGGACGGGCAGCCGTTCGGGCAGGAAGCCCGCCTGGATCTCCCGGCCGATCTCCAGTTCCTTCTCGTAGCCCATGAGTTCGGCGCGGGCGTCGGCTTCGCGCAGGGTGCGGCCGAGTCCGGCGCGCTCCGAGCAGCTGTGCAGGCGGGCCCCGACGAGGGCGGGCAGGAAGGGTGGGACGAGGTAGTCGTGCCCGATCCGTACGTGTTCCTCCAGTGCGGCGAACTCCGTCACGGTCCAGACGACCACGATGGGTGCCCCGGCCCAGCGGCGCAGCCGGCGTACGGCCATCCGTACGGCCTCCCCGTCGGACTCGGCCGGGGCGAGCAGCACGTCCGCGACGGGCAGCTGTTCCAACGGGCCCGTGCGGAGCTCCGTGAGGGAGCGTGCCACGAGTTCCGCGTCCATCGTCCGCAGCGCGTCGAGCAGTTCGGGCGGCGGGGGCGGGTACTCGTCGAGGATGATCACGGTCGTGGAGGGCATGGGTCCGTCCCCTCAGCTTTCACGGTCAGCGTGCTGATGTTGCGGCCGCCCGTGTGTCGGTAGCTGAACTCGTCCACGCTGGTCAGTGCCAGGTGGATGCCGAGGCCGCCGATCCGCCGTTCCTCGGGGCGGACCCCGGGGGCGGGCGGGAGGCGGCCTTCGACGGGGTCGAAGGCGGGTGCGCCGTCCTCGATGACGATGCGCACCTCGCCCGGGCCGGAGCGGCCCCGGACGGTGATCCGCCCGTCGCCGCCCCGGTACCCGTGCATCACGATGTTCGTGGCCAGTTCGTCCACGGCCAGCCGGATCCTGTAGGCGGCCCCTTTGTCCAGGCCCGCCCGGCCGGCCAGCCGCAGGACGAACGAGGCGATCTCGCCCAGTGCCCCCACCGTCGCGGGCACCTCCAGCACGGCGGGCTTCCTCGCCAGTTCGACCATGTCGGTCACAGTGGTCACTCGTCGGAGAGGACGATGCTCCGGTCGAGGCCGGCCGTCCGGATGGTCCGGGACACGGGCTCGATGGCGCCCACCACCTTGATGGTGACGTTGTCGGCGACCTTCTGCTGGGCGAAGACCAGCGAGCGCAGTCCGGCGCTGGCCATGTAGCCGACACCGGCCATCCGGATCTCCACGGTGGTCGTGCCGTGCCCGGCGGCCTTCTCGATGGTCCGGTGGAAGTCCGGCGCGGTCTTGGCGTCCAGCTCGCCCGTCAGCTCGATCACGGTGGTGTCGCCCTCGATGCTCAAGGACACGGAAAGGGGCATCTCAGGTCTCCTTCTGTCGGTGCGGTCAGGCGGTCAGGGCGTGTCGAACTCTTCGGGGTCGTTCGTGCGGCCGACGAGGATCACGACCGAGCGCGGGCCGATCAGGTACTTCCCGGCGTTGTCGAGTTCCTGCTCGGTGCCCGGGGTGCGGATGTCGTGCGGCGCCGCGGCCCCGGTGTCGGCGAACAGGTGCCAGCTGCGGCCGCCGGGCAGGGCCGGCAGTTCCAGGTCGTGCGATTCCCAGTGCGCGTTCATGGCCACGTACACCACGTCGTCGTCACCGGTGCCGCAGCGGGCCACCGCCAGCAGCCGGCTCTCGGCCGACCAGTCGGGCTGCCAGGCCCGCTCCCCGTGCCAGCTGATGTCGGGCAGGCCGAGGCTCTCCCGCATCTGCCCGGTGGGGTGGGCGGTGGAGCGCAGTTCCCGGTGGCGCCCCCGGAAGGCGATCATCTCCCGGGTGAACCGGAGCAGTTCGGCGTTCTCGTCGACCTGGTCCCAGTCGAACCAGGACAGTTCGTTGTCCTGGCAGTACGTGTTGTTGTTGCCGCCCTGTGTCCGCGCGACCTCGTCCCCGGCCAGCAGCATCGGGATGCCCTGGCTGGTGAAGAGGATGGCGAGGGCGTTCTTCATCTGCCGGATGCGCAGCGCGTTGATCTCGGGGTCGTCCGTGGGCCCCTCGGCTCCGCAGTTCCAGCTGTTGTTGTCGTTGGCGCCGTCGTTGTTGCCCTCGCCGTTGGCCTCGTTGTGCTTGTCGTTGTAGGAGACCAGGTCGGCGAGGGTGAAACCGTCGTGTGCGGTCAGGAAGTTGACCGAAGCGGCGGTTCCGCGGCTGGAGTACAGGTCGGGCGAGCCGGCGATCCGGGTGGCGAGTTCGCCGGTGACGCCCGGGTCGCCCTTGAGGAAGCTGCGCACGGTGTCGCGGTACTTCCCGTTCCACTCGGCCCAGCGGCCGTACGCCGGGAAGTTGCCGACCTCGTAGAGGCCGCCGGCGTCCCAGGCCTCGGCGATGAGCTTGGTGTGCCGCAGGACCGGGTCGTAGGCGAGCAGTTCCAGCAGCGGCGGGTTGGGCAGCGGGGTGCCGTCCAGGGCCCGGCCGAGGATGGCCGCGAGGTCGAAGCGGAAGCCGTCGATGTGGTAGTCGGCGACCCAGTGGCGCAGGCAGTCGAGCACGTAGTTGCGCACGACGGGGTGGTTGCAGTTGACGGTGTTGCCGGTGCCGCTGAAGTTGAAGTAGTACCCCTCGGGCGTGAGCATGTAGTACGTGGCGTTGTCGAGCCCCTTGAAGGAGATCGTCGGGCCCTGCTCGTTGCCCTCGGCGGTGTGGTTGAAGACGACGTCGAGGATGACCTCGATGCCGGCCGCGTGCAGGTCCTTGATCAGGGTGCGGAACTCGTCGCCCTGCATCCCGTAGCGTCCGGTGGCGGCGTAGCCGGCCTTGGGTGCGAAGAACGAGACGGTGTTGTAGCCCCAGTAGTCGAAGAGCCGCTCGCCGGTCTCCGGGTTGGTCCGCGGGTTGTCGCTCTCGTCGAACTCGAACACGGGGAGCAGCTCGATGCAGTTCACCCCGAGTTCCTTGAGGTACGGGATCTTCTCGCGCAGCCCCGCGAAGGTGCCGGGTGCGGTGACCTGCGAGTTGGGGTGCCGGGTGAAGCCGCGCACGTGGGTCTCGTAGACGACGAGGTCCTCGGCGGGGATGCCCAGCGGGGTGTCGTCGCCCCAGTCGAAGTCCTGGAGGCAGACGCGGGAGCGGTACTGGTAGCCGCGGCTTCGGTCGGGTTCCACGCCCCAGACGTCGCGGCCGGCGATCAGCCGGGCGTAGGGGTCGGAGAGGACCTGGCGGGCGTCGAAGCGGTGGCCGGTGACCGGGTCGTAGGGGCCGTCGGCCCGGTACCCGTACTCGATGTTCTCGTGGTCGAGGCCGAAGACGGTCATGGCGAAGACGCTGCCGGTGCGGAATTCCTCGGGGAACTCCAGTTCGGCCATCGGCTCGGGTTCTCCGCGCTTGTAGATGACCAGGGTCATGGAGGTGGCCTGGTCGGAGAAGACGGAGAAACTGACCCCGCCGGGGACCACGTTGGCCCCGAAGGGGAACGGCTTGCCCGCGCGGACGCGGTACCCGCCCACTTCGTGGGTCGGGTACGCGTCGACACGGAGGACCTGCTCGGACCGGGCCTCGCTCATCGCGCCGCCCTGGCCTTGGCCTTGGCTTCCGCGGCCGCCGCCTCGCCGGTCTCGAAGAAGTCGAGGAAGCCGGTGGCCGACATGACGAACCGGACTTCCTCGCTCACCCCGTAGAGGGTGACGGCGACGCCCGCGTGCTGGGCCTCGCGGTAGACGACGAGCAGAGTGCGCAGGCCCGCGCTGGAGACGTAGGTGACCGCCGTGAGGTCGATCCGCAGCGGCTTGCCCTCGCGGACCAGCGGCAGCAGCGCCTGGAGCAGCGATCCGGATGTCTCGCTGTTGATCTCACCGGTGGCGACGAGCACGGTGCCCGTCTTGTTGCGGCGTTCCTTGACGTTGAGACTCATTGCCTTCCCCTCTGGTTGGGGCGCCCCCCGTTGAGCGCGGTCCCCTGGAGAACTACTTGGTCACGGGCCGGAGCCGGACCTTGACCTTGACCCGCCCCTGGACGTCGGGGAGGTGGACGGTCAGCGCGTCCGCGTCGAATTCCTCGTACGGCTTCTCGTCGATCTCCACGGAGGCGATCCGCACCGAGCCCGCGGGGAGCAGGTCGGGCGAGACGCGCAGGATCCGGTCGGGCAGGTTCGTCGGGTCGGGCTGGAAGTGGAAGTCCATCTCCCGGCCGTTGATGAGCAGGTTGTTGTAGACGGCGGCGAGGTAGCACAGCTCCGCCGAGTGGTACATGGACATCGAGTGGCTGCCCTTGAGCCGCTCGGTGCCGAGCAGGTACGGCGTGCCGCCGGCGAGCACGTTGAAGTAGACGGCTCCCTCGTCGTGGTCGAGGAAGAAGGTGTTGTAGAAGGCCTGCGCCTGCCGGGCCTCGCGCAGGTTGGCGTCGCCGCCGACCGTGCCGTTCAGGATGAGGTAGGCGAGGATCGCCTGCTCCTGCTGCCACCAGGCCTTGCGGTCGTGCCAGGCGAATCGATACGCCTCCTGGTCACCGGACTTGATCCGCTCGACGACGTCGTACCAGCCGCCGCGCTGCACGTCGCTGCCGACGGCCGGCATGATCTCGCCGATCTTCTTGGCGAGCTCCTCGTACGCCGGCTTGGCCTTCAGCGAGTTCATCCGCATCAGGTTCCAGGCGATCTTCAGATTGTGGCCGACCACGGCGCGGTCCTGCTGCCAGCTGTGCGCCTTGTCGTGCGACCAGTCGCGGTGGAAGCGCTCCTGGACGAAGGGGCTGTTCTTGTAGTCCGGGAAGCGGTCCGCGATCGTGTCGAAGGTGTACTCCAGGAAGTCGGCGTACTTCTGCTCGCCGGTCGCCAGGTACAGGTTGATCAGGTACGCGGGCGCGTGGTCGCCGACCGAGTTCCAGTTCTTGCGCTCGGCGTTCTCGCCGAGGGACTCGTGGTCGGCGCTGAAGAGGATCGGGTCGATGTGCGAGTAGTAGCCGCCCTGCTCCGGATCGAAGAAGAACTTGTCGAACAGCCGGATGGTGGCGTCCGCGTCGTTCTTGATCCGGACGTCGCCGGTGACCCGGTACGTCTGGATCGGGCCGGCCAGCGCGTAGATCTGCTCGTACATCGGGATCGCGTCGTAGTCGTCGGAGAACTCCGAGGTGAAGAGCTTGCGCTCGGTGTCCCCGTCGACGCTGATGCCGTGGTACCAGAAGACCACGTCCTCCTCGCCGTCCACGACCCGCATGTGCTTGCGCAGGTACTCGGTGCCGCGCTCGGCGACCTCCAGGTACTCGTCCTTGCCGGTCAGCAGGTAGGCCGAGGCCATGCCGTAGACCAGACGGGAGATCGTGTCGGTCTCCTGGACGTGGCTGGCGGTCTTGTCGCCGCCGAGCCGGATCTCGGTGCGGTACTCGGTGAAGTCCACCGGCCCGTCGCCGAACTGGGCCCGCTTGTAGAAGTCGGCGAGCGACTCGATCTGCTTGATCCACCAGCTCGCTTCCTCGAAGCGGTAGTCCTCGGCGCCCCGGCCCAGGAACACCAGGCGCTTGGCGTCGAAACGCCCGCCGTGCTCCGGATAGTGGACGCCGTACGCGAAGAGGAAGCGGCCCGGCGAGAGCATCTCGTCGATGTGCCCGGAGGCGTCGATGTAGGGCTCGTCCAGGTTGCGGACCAGCTCGGCGCTCGGGTCGCCGGCGAGCGAGACGTCGAACTCCCGGCCGTCGGAGGTCTTCAGCCGCAGGACGCGCGACCCGGAGTCGAAGCGGACGACGTAGCCCGCGATGGTGTCGGAGAAGGAGAAGCTCACGGCGTCCGCCATGTCATGCACCGTCCTTGTCGTGTGAGCGGTCGTCCTCGTACCCCTGGCTGACCTCGACGATCACGCCGTCGGGGTCACGGAGCCATACGGTGCGCCAGCCGCAGATGAAGTCGTCGAAGTCCAGCGGGCCGAGCGTCACGTCGGCCGCTTCACCGATCTCGGCGAGGAATGCGTCGACGCTGTCGGTCTGGAAGGCCAGGTGGCGCATCCGGCCCGGGGCCTGCGGCCCGTCGTCGTGGGCCTCGCGCGCCGGTTCGCCGGCACCGGCCGCGAAGAGCTCCAGGTACGCGTCCCCCTTGCGCAGGAACACGATCCGGGAGTCGCCCAGGTTCACCACCCGGGCCCGGGTGAATCCGAAGTACCGGGTGTAGAACTCCTCGGTCGTCTTCTGGTCCTTGCAGTTCAGGCCCACGTGCGACCACCGCGGCCCGGCCATCAGCCGGCGCCCCGGCCCCGGCCGGCCGCCACGAGCTCGATGATCCGGCGGGCGAAGAGGTGGTGGTGGGCGCCGGTGCGGCCGGTGACCAGGTCGCCGTCGACGACCACGTCCTCGTCCACGTACTGGGCGCCCATGTTCCGTACGTCGCCGATGAGGTTGTTGTGGCAGACCACCTTGCGGCCGCGCACCTTGCCCGGGATCGAGGAGGCCAGCCACATGCCGTGGCAGATGATCCCCTTCAGGACGGTCGGCTCCTCGAAGGCCCGGCGCAGCAGCTCCGTGGCGGGCGCGAGCACGTCCACGTCCTCGGTGTAGCGCAGCCGGTCGGCCACCATGCCCGAGGGCACGATGATCGCCGCGTACCGGCGCAGCTCCTCGTCGCTCAGCCCCTCCAGGGACCGGTCCGCGGTGAACGGCGCCCGGTACTCGTGCCCGGAGAAGGTGATGGAGTCGTTGCCCCACAGCCGGGTCAGGAAGTCGACCTCGGCGCCCTCCTCCGCGAACCGGTGCTGGTAGTAGAAGATCTCCGGCTCGTAGAAGTCGCTCTCGACCAGGACCGCGATCCGGGTCCCGGTCAGCGCGCCCTCGCGCAGGACGACGTCAGGCACGGGACACCCCCTTCAGGAAGTCCGCCGCTCGCTCGGCGATCATCGCGATGGCGGTGTGGCAGTTGCCCGACGGGACCGCGGGCATCACGCTCGCGTCGACGACGCGCAGGTTCCGTACGCCGTGCACCCGCAGCTCGGGGTCGACCACGGAGAGGTCGTCGATGCCCATGCGGCAGGAGCCGGCCTGGTGGTGGTAGCTCTCCGACTTCTGCTTCACGAAGCCGCGCAGCTCGGCGTCGCTCACGTGGCCCGGACCGGGCTGGAGCTCCTGCTTGTACCAGGGCGAGAACGCCGAGGTCGCGAAGATCTCCCGGGCGATCTTGACGCCCTGCACCATCCGCTCCAGGTCCCACCGGTCGCCCAGGTAGTTCGGGTTGATCAGCGGGTGGGCCAGCGGGTCGGCGCTCGCCAGCCTGATCCAGCCGCGCGAGACGGGGCGTACGACACCCGGCAGGATGGACACCGTGTTCGGGTGGTCCTGGCCGACGATCACGTCGAACGGGACGTGGACGAAGGCGATCTGCAGGTCGGGCGCTGGCAGTCCGGGCCGGGAGGACAGGAACAGAGCGCTCTCCGACAGGTTCTGCGCGGGCGGCGGGAGTTCCTGGGTGACCTCGGCCATCAGTCCGGTCAGCACGTGGTTGTGGAAGTTCTCGCCGACCCCGGGCAGGGCCGCGGTGACGGCGATGCCGTGCTCGGCCAGCTGCGTCGGATGCCCGATGCCGGAGAGCAGCAGCAGCTTCGGCGACTCGATCGCACCCGCGGCCACGATCACCTCCCGACGGGCCCGTACGGTGTGGAGCCCTGGCTCGGCGGGGCTGCTGTGACCGTCCCGGACGGTCCGGCCCGGAACCTCGGCGGGCGGCCGGAGCTGGGCGTACTCGACGCCCGTGCAGGTGTCCCCGTCGAAGAGCAGCCGGGTGGACTGCGCGTTGGTGCGCAGGGTCAGGTTGGCCCGGTCGAGCGCGGGCTCCAGGTAGGCGGCGAGGACTCCCTGGCGGCGGCCGTCGGCCACGTCGATGTGGTGCCAGCCGGTACCGAAGAGGCCGCGCCGGGGACCGTCGGTGTTGAAGTCGGCGATCTCCTCGTGGCCGAGCTCGACGGCCGCGTCGATGAAGGCGCGCGAGACCGGGTTGGGGCCGTGCCGCCCGGCGTTGGTGATGCGCTGCGGGCCGCGGGTGCCGGTGGTGGCGGCGGTGGCGTCCTCCTGGCCCTCCAGCAGGGCGAAGTACGGGAGCACGTCCTCGTACGCCCAGCCGGCCGCGCCCTGGTAGGCCCAGTTGTCGAAGTCCGAGGCGTGGCCCCGGATGTGCATCATGATGTAGAGGTTGCTGCTGCCGCCGGGAGCCTTGCCGCGCGGTTCGTAGGTGCGGCGGCCGCCGAGGCCGGGCTGCGGGGTGCTGGTGTAGCCCCAGTCCAGGGGCCCGCCGAGCAGCTTGTACCAGGAGGACGGGTCGTCCACCTCGGGCGGGATCCGGGAGCCGCCCGCCTCCAGGACGAGGACGGAGACGTCCGGGTCCTCGGACAGCCGGTTCGCCAACACGCTGCCGGCGGTGCCGGATCCCACGACGACGTAGTCGTACTCTTCCACGCTCACGGGTCCCCCTCAGCCCTGGCTCAGGACCTGGAAGGGGACCGTGTCGTGGTAGTTCGCCATGTAGGCGATCTTTCCGTCCACGATCTTGAAGAAGTTCATGACCTCGGCCTCGATGGCCTCGCCGGAGGCGCTGACCGCCGTGAGGTGCGAGACGGCCGCGGCCTTCTCCCCGTCGCCGTCGACGATGAAGTGCACGGGCTCGTTCCGGAAGACCCGGTACATCGTGCCCATGCCCTTCATCATCGAGCGCAGCACGTCCAGGCCCTCGATGTGCCCGGCGAGCTGCTCGTCCATGACCTGGTCGTCGGCGAACAGGTCGCACCAGCGGTCCCAGTCCCCGGCGTTGGCGTACTCGTAGTACTTCCGAAGGACTTCGGTGTGGCTCTCTCGCGGTTGCATGGCGTCGCTCATCCCCCTATCGGTCGCGTCGGGTTCCGTCCGGCGCGAAGGGCGCCCAGAACTGGCTGAAGGCGGAGGCCGTGTCGCCGAAGAGCCCGTCGCGGCCCTCGACGATCCGGCCGTCCCGCCACCGCATGAAGTGGAAGACCGGGTAGTCCATCCGCTCGTACGGCGACCCGCTCGCCCCGTCCGCACCGTCGCGCAGGGCGACGTTGCGGCACACGTCGGCGCTGCAGCCATCGCCGACGAGGATCGCCTCCAGGTCCATCCGGAAGGTGCCGCCCGTGAGCTTGTGGGTCTGCCCCATCAGTTCCAGGAAGGCGTCGAGGCTCTCGTACCAGCCGGCCAGCGGGTGGTTGCCCGGCACCAGCCAGCGCAGGTCCTCGGAGTAGTACTCCAGGATGCGCGCCCGGTCGCCGGAGCCGAGGGCGGCGTAGGCCGCCCGGACCCGCTCCCGCGTCACTTCGGTCATCGTCGCTTCTCCTTCGCCGGCGGTCAGAGGGAGCCGGAACCGGGCATCGGGGCCAGGTCGTTGACGGTGTACTGCTTGATCAGCGGGCCGTTCGGACCGGCCACCACCGTCCAGGTCTGGTCGGCGTCGAAGCCGAGCCATTCGCTGCGGGCGGCCGGCGGGTCCCAGATCTTGGCCTGCCAGTTGACGAGGACCCGGACGATCGCCCGGTCGCCCTCGATGACCGGCTCCACCTTCGTGACCGTGTGCACCTCGTCGAAGAACCGGTTGGTGACGGCCTCGTACCAGCGGCCGAAGCCCTGGTGGCCGAGGAAGGTGTCCTCGGGGACCTTGAACTCCAGGTCCTCGGCGATCAGGGCGAGCACCTGGTCCGCCGGCACGTGCCGGTCCAGTGCCACGTACCAGTCCTCCGCGAACCTGCGGATCGCGTCCTCGGTCAACTGCCGCTCGGCGGGCATGCGGTCTCCTCCTGTCCGGTGGGGTGAGTCGCTCAGATCTGGATGTCGACGAGGAACGGTCCCGGGTGGGCGAGCATCCGGCCCACGGCGGCGACCGCCTCGTCCGGCTTCTCCACCCGCGTCCCGCCGGCGCCGAGGGACCGGGCCAGCCCGGCGAAGTCGATCTCGGGGTGGGAGAGGTCGAAGGAGCCGGGGAAGCCGTGCTCGGGGATGTCCCGCTCCCGCCAGTACTGGGCGATGTTGTCGTCCAGCAGCCGGTACTTGCGGTTGTTGCAGACCACGAACTTGGCGTCGATGCCGTGCCGGACCGCGGTCCACAGGGCCTGGTAGGTGTACATCGACCCGCCGTCCCCGGCGAAGCCGACGACGAGTCGCTCCGGCCGGGCCAGCTTGGCGCCGACCGCGCCCGGGAAGCCCACGCCCAGCGAGCCGCCCCGGGTGAGGTGGTAGTCGCCCGGGCGCTCCGCCGGCAGGTACCGGGTGACCAGCGGGGAGGTGGTCAGCGCCTCGTCGAAGACGATCAGGTCCCCGCCGGTGCGCTCGGCCAGGGTCCGCAGGAAGACGGCCATCGGCGAGTCGTCGTCCGCCGTCTGCCGCGCCCGCGCCTCGCGGACCCGTTCCCGGGTCCGTACGTCGAGCCGGGCGGCCGCGGCGGCCCGCTGCTGCGGGGTGAGCCGCCGCTCCAGTACGCCGGCCAGCGCGCGCAGCGCCTGCCGCGGGTCCGCGGCCAGGCCCAGGTCCACGGGGTGGTTCTTGGCGATCTCGTAGGCGTTGAGGTCGATGTGGACGATCTTCGCGCCCGCCCGGAAGGGGCTCTCCAGCTCGGGGAAAACCTCCGGGAAGACATAGGTGCCGACGATGAGGACCCCGTCGGCGTCCCCGATCAGCTCCTTGCTGTGCGGGCCGAACATGTGGCCCGTCTGACCGCGCCGCAGCGGGTGCGAGGCCGCGATGTTGACCTCGGAGGAGTCGACCTCGTACACGTCGGCGCCCAACAGCTCGGCGACGGCGGCGAGTTCGCGTTGCGCCCCGGAGAGCGCGACCCCGTCGCCGACGAGGAGGACCGGACGCTCGGCTGGGGCGAGCAGCTCGGCCGCCCGCCCCACCGAGGCCGGTGACGGCGCCACGTCCGTGAGCGGCACCGTGGCGGGCAGCACGGGCTCGGAGTTGAGCTCGTCCAGCACGTCCATCGGCAGCGCCACGAACACGGGCCCGCGGGGCGGGGTGAGCGCGATCTTCACGGCCCGCCGGATGGTGCGGAGCACGGACCGCGGGTCGGTGACCCGGGTCGCGTACTTGGTCACCGGCTTCGCCATGGCCACCAGGTCGGAGGCCATCTGCGCGTCCATGGCGTCGTAGCGCACCCCGGCGTCACCGGCGACCACGACGAGCGGGGTGTGGCCGCGCAGCGACTGGTAGAGCATGCCGATGCCGTTGCCCAGCCCCACCCCGGAGTGCAGCTGGAGCAGGGCCGCGCCGCCGGTCGCCCGGGCGTAGCCGTCGGCGATTCCGGCGGCCACGGTCTCCTGGAGGGCGAGGACGTAGGTGAAGTCCTCGGCCGCGTCCACCGCGTCGAGGAATCCTTGTTCCACCGTCCCCGGATTCCCGAACATCACATTCAGGCCGTCGGCCTTGAACTGCTCGATCAGCCTTTCCCGGCCCGGCGTCGCCTGAGTCGCTTCGGCATTCATCGAACTCCCCCTGAAATCACCAGCCGTACCGGATGAGACCGTCCTCCAGGACTTCCACGATCTTCTGCCCCGTGAGATACGAGTCGGGGGTCGAACGGCCGGTGACGAACGGGAAGTCGACGATCACGGATACCGGCTTTCCGAAATTGCCGTGGTACGCGCCGCGCGGGCCGGTGGCATCGCGCAGGATGTATTCCAGCGGATACGGCGGCGGGCCCATGTTGAAGTCGGTACCGAGGAATCCGGTGCCGTCCTTGTAGTCGTACTCCTTGCAGTGGCCGGTCACGTGCTTGCCCCAGATGATGCTCTTGCGGTCGCTCCAGTCCCGGGCGAAGGCCAGGCAGGCGACCCCGTAGCACTCGGCGGCGACGACCTTGCCGGCCTTCTCGAAGGCCAGGATCAGGGCGTGCACGCGCTCGTTGTTGGCGAGGTCGGCGATGGGGCCACTGCCGCCGACGATGAGGATCGCGTCGTACCCGGCGACGTCGGCGTCGAGTTTGTCCAGATCGCGGTGGTACTGCTCCAGCTTCCGCAGGTAGCCCTCGTCGCTCGTGTACGGGCGCTCGGGGACCCACGCCTCGATGTCGAGCGGGGAGTCCAGCCGGCTGGACTGCTCGAACTCCCGGCCCAGCCGGGCGTTCTCCTCGGTGGTGACCGAGCGACCCAGCGGGGGGTCGATGTAGTTCGCGTCGAGGCTCGGCGGAAGAGCGTGCGCACGCTTTCCGGTCGGCGTGGCGAATATGACCTCGTAGCCCCGCTCGTCGAACTTCGATACGGGGCCTATCAGTTCCTCGGCCCAGTAACCGTGTTCGGAGACAATGACCAGAATCCTTCTGCTCACGTATTCCTCCAGGCGCCGCCTGTTGTCGTTGGCGTCCCCCACACTGGCCGCGCCGGGGGCCCGCGTCAAAGCGTCGGCGTGCGACTTGGTGAGGTAGCGGACCAGGTCATGGCGGCACTTCAGGAAGTCACTCGCGGACGTCATGAAGTAGCTTCAGGACTACCTGACTTCGGCCGAATCGCTGAACCATTGCGAGAGCCGCGCTCTATCGTCTGGACGCGCCGCCAATCACGGATGCGCGGGACACGCGGGTCAGGGGCGCGAGGACGCGACGAGAGGGACGGGGACGATGACGATGGACCTGTTGTGCACACACATCGATCGGATACGTCCGGTGAAACCGGGTACGGAGGGCTGCGAGGAGTGCCTCGCCTCCGGTGACAGCTGGGTGCACCTGCGGATGTGCCTGAGCTGCGGGCACGTCGGGTGCTGCGACTCCTCGAAGAACCGTCACGCCACCCGCCACTACCGGGTCACCGAGCACCCCATCGCCGCCTCGCACGAGCCCGGCGAGGACTGGGCCTGGTGCTACGCCGACAAGCTGATGCTGGACCCGGCGTGAGCGCGGCCCCGGAGAGCGCCGCCGCCGCCGTCACGTCCGACGCCGTCACCTCCGACGCCGTCACCTCCAACGCCGCCGCGGCCGAGCGCGTGGAGAACAAGAAGCCGGTCATCCTGGCCGTGGACGACGACCCGCAGGTGCTGCGCGCCGTCCGCCGTGACCTGCGCAGCGCCTACGGAGACCGCTATCGGGTGCTCGGCGCCTCCTCGGCCGCCGACGCCCTGAAGATCCTGGACTCGCTGGACGAACGCGGCCACGACCCGGCCCTGTTCCTCGTCGACCAGCGGATGCCCGACGTCACCGGGGTGGAGTTCCTGCTCGAAGCCGTCAGCCGCTTCCCGGACGCCCGCCGCGTGCTGCTGACCGCCTACGCGGAGACCGACGCGGCGATCACGGCCATCAACCGGGTCCGGCTGGACTACTACCTGCTCAAGCCGTGGGACCCGCCGCACGAGCGGCTCTTCCCGGTCCTGGACGACCTGCTGTCGGACTGGCTGGCCACCTACCGCCCGGCCTACGACGGGATCATCGTCGCCGGCCACCTGGTCGCCCCCGGCACCCATGCCGTCCGGGACTTCTTCACCCGCAACGGCCAGCCGTTCCGCTTCCTCAACGTCGAACGGGACCCCGAGGCGCTGACCCTGATCGCCGCCCAGCCCGACGGGGCGCTCCCCCTCGTCCGCTTCCCGGACGGGTCGGTGCTCTCCGCCCCCACCGACACCGAGCTGGCCCAGCGCCTGGGCCTGGCCACCACCGCCTCCCGACCGCACTACGAGTGCGTCATCGTCGGCGCGGGCCCCGCGGGTCTGGCGGCCGGGGTCTACTCGGCCTCGGAGGGCCTCTCCACCCTCATGCTGGACTCCCGCGCCCCGGGCGGACAGGCCGGCACCTCCAGCCTGATCGAGAACTACCTCGGTTTCCCCTCGGGCCTCTCCGGCGGCGACCTGACCCGCCGCGCCACCATCCAGGCCTCCCGCTTCGGCGCCGAGATCCTGCATCCGGTCGAGGTGGTCTCGCTGACCCGCGACGACCCGGCGAAGATCCTCACCCTGGCCGACGGTACGGAGATCAGCGCGGAGACGGTCCTGCTCGCGACCGGGGTTTCGTACAACCGTCTGGAGGCCCCGGGCGCGGACCGCTTCGAGGGCGCCGGGCTCTACTACGGCGCGGCCACCACCGAGAGCTCGGCGTGCATCTCGCAGCACGTGTTCATCGTGGGCGGGGCCAACTCGGCGGGCCAGGCCGCGGTGCACTTCGCCAAGTACGCGGCGCGGGTGACGATCCTGGTCCGCGCGGCCTCGCTGGACGCGAGCATGTCCCGGTACCTCATCGACGAGATCGACCGCACCCCGAACATCGAGGTCAAGGTCCACACCACGGTCGTCTCCCTGTCCGGCGAGGAACACCTGGAACGCATCACCCTCCACGACTCGGAGACGGGCGCCGACACCGAGATCCCGGCCCGCTTCATGTTCACCTTCATCGGTGCCCGCCCGCACACCGAGTGGCTCTCGGGGGTCGTCGAACGGGACGAGTACGGGTTCGTGCTCACCGGCTCGGACCTGATCGCGAACGGCGGTGAACTCCCGGCCGAATGGAGCCTGGAACGCGCCCCCTACCCCCTGGAGACGAGCGTCCCCGGCGTCTTCGCGGCCGGCGACGTCCGCGCCCACTCGGTGAAGCGCGTCGCCTCGGGCGTGGGCGAGGGCGCGATGGCGGTCTCCCTCATCCACCGCTACCGCTCGATGGGCTGAGAGCGAACGCCCAAACCCTTGCGATCAAGCACCAAGCAGACGCAACGTTGATTACATGATTACAGCCGAACAGAGCGAACAGCTCCGCACGTGGTTCGCCGAGCGCCTGCCGGTGGACGTGTACGAGTCCCTCGTGTCGGTCACGGTCGACCGCGAGGAGATCACGGTCGTCGGCACCGTCCCGGCGACCGAGTCGGTCAAGGAGTTCCGCGAGCGCACTCGCGAGCAGCGCATCGAGGTGGCGCGCGAGGCCGAGGAGCTCTACCGCCGCAAGGTGGCCTGGGGCGTGAAGTCGGGCGAGGGGACGGCCCTCTTCACTCACCTGGCCGTCCCCGTCATGACCCGGCTGCGCCAGTCCGAACGCCAGGTCCTCGACACGCTGGTCGCGGGCGGCGTGGCCCGCAGCCGGGCCGACGCCCTGGCCTGGTGCGTCCGCCTGGTCGGGCGCAACACGGACGAGTGGCTCTCCGACCTGCGCGAGTCGCTGGACAAGGTCCAGCGGGTCCGCGCCCAGGGCCCGGACGTCTCGGAGGCCGGCGACGCGGACTCCAGGAAGTCCGAGTCCGAATGACGAAATCACCCCACGACCGCACATGATCGCGTAAGGCTGGCCGGGACCAACATCGAGGGAGAGGCACGCACCATGACCACGACCGTCGAATACATCCGCTACCGGATCGCATTGGACGACCAGCAAGCCTTCGAGACTTCGTACGCACGGGCGGCCGAAGCCCTGTCCGCCTCGCCCGAGTGCATCGACTACGAACTGGCCCGCTGCGAGGAGGAGAAGGAGCGCTACATCCTCCGCATCCGCTGGACCTCGGTCGACGCCCACCTGAACGGCTTCCGCAAGGGCGAGCACTTCCCGGCCTTCTTCAGCGCGATCCGGCCGTACGTGACGGCGATCGAGGAAATGCAGCACTACACGGTGACCGACGTCGCGGGCACCGGAAAGGCCGCCGCAGACTCATGAGCACGACACCCCCGACCCCCAGCATCTACGAGTGGATGGGCGGAGCGGAAGCGATGAACCGCCTCACCGACGCCTTCTACGCACACGCCCTGCGCGACGAGATCCTGGCCCCCGTCTTCGCGGGCATGGACTCCGAGCACCCCCGGCACGTCGCGGTCTGGCTGTCGGAGGTCTTCGGCGGCCCGTCGGACTACTCCGCCCACCACGGCGGCCACCAGCACATGGCCACCAAGCACCTGGGCCGCGCCATCACCGAGAAGCAGCGTCGCCGCTGGGTGGACCTGCTGATGGACACGGCCGACGAGGTCGGCCTCCCGACGGACCCCGAGTTCCGCGGGGTGTTCGCGTACTACATCGAGTGGGGCACCCGCATGGCCCTGATCTACTCGGGCCCCAACCCGCCCCCGGTCGACGCGGCCGAGATCCCGGTCTGGGACTGGGGTCGGACCCCGCCCTGGATCCCCAAGAACTGACCCTCTCCGCCCCGGGCCCCGCCGGCCGGCCGGCTCAGCGCATGAACTTGTAGCGCCGAGGAGGCAGGCGCGGGGTCTGGGGCGGCATGCCCTCGGCGAGGAGCACCGTGAGCGGTACGGCCGCGGCTCCGGCCTCGGGCTCGGCGTGCTGCCAGAAGTCCACGGCCCCCTCCAGGATCTCCACCAGCTTCTCCCAGTCGCCGGGCCCCGCCTCCGCGCAGCCGCGCCAGGACGTCACCGTCACCAGCCGGCCCGGCGCCTGGGGCAGCCACGAGAGGTCCCGCAGCGCGTCGGCCAGCGCGTCCCAGTTACCGCCGAACCACTCGGGCAGGCTCAGGGCCGCCTCGCAGCGCCGCATCAGCTCGGCCTTGCTCCGCACCCCGTCCAGGTCCAGCTCCATGGTCGTCCAGCCGGCCTTCTCGGCGGCGGCGAGCGCGGGGGCCAGCGGCAGCGGCTCCAGGGAGGAGGACGGGGACAGGGGTGAGGTCGGGGTCATCGGAGAACCGCCTTGAACGTGTTGTAGTGGTCGTCTGTGTAGAAGATTTCGCCGGCCTCGCCGGTCACGATCCGCCGGGCGCCCCGGTCCCGCTCCCCCGGCGTCTTCACGGTGAACTCGTGGTAGTGGCCGCGCTTGCGCTGCGGCAGGACCTTCTCGAAGTTCCCGAAGACCGTGCCGTCCTGCCGGTACGGGTACGGCCCGCCCTTGTCGATCAGCGCGAGGACGTCCCGGGCCTGCCGCGGCAGCGCGTCGGCCCGCACGGTGGTCATCCCCTCGGCCCACGAGGGCACGGGAGCGGCACTGGGAGCAGCGCTCGCACCGTTACTGGCGGCGGTGGGCGCGGGACTCTGCCCGCCACAGCCCACCGCACCGCCGACCAGCGCGGCGCAGAAGAACACGGCCGCCAGGAATTGCAGCAACGATCGGGGCGTGTTCCGAAAGATCATGCACCGATCGTGCCAAATATCCGATTCGCTCGCGAATCGCCCGGTGGCCTCAGAGGGCGGACATCTTGGTGTAGGGACTCAGAACGCGCTTCTGAACCGAACCGAAGTCGACGAGAACAGCGATCCCCTCCTCGATTCCGACGACACGGCCGAGGCCGTGCTCATCGTGAGAAACCCGGTCGCCGACGGAGAACTGCCGGATCGGCTGCTCCACGGGGGCCTTGAACGGGCTGGACGGCAAATGGCGGCGAGGTACTGCTGACTTAGTCATCGGAACCAGTATGCGCCCAGTAAGGCGCCCCGCGGTCCGCCGTTCGGATCTCAATTGCGGCACCATCCGCACCAGGGCCCGCGTCACGGCCCGCGCCGGCGGCCCCGGCCGGCCCCCGACCGGGGCCCGATCCAGGCCCGATCAGTCGTCCGGGTCGGCCCGCTCCAGCGCCGGCCGCAGCCCCGGCGCCGACTCGGTCAGCAGGTAATCGGCGACCGCCGTGTCCGTGACCAGGCTGGTCACGAGGCCCGAGCGCAGCACCGCACCGATCGCGGAGGCCTTGCGGAGCCCGCCCGCGATCGCCACGACCTCGGGGATCCGCCGCAGCCGGTCCGCCTCGACGGTGATGCACCGCTCGCCGAGGTCCCGGCCGACTCGCCGCCCCTCGGTGTCGAAGAGGTGCGCGGACATTTCGGCCGCGACGCCGAGCGAGGCGTAGTGGGCCCGCTCCTCGTCCGTGAGCATGTCGTGGACGGTCGAGATGCCGGGCTCCCACGAGCCGATGGAGACGGCCGCGACCGTCACCTTGTCGAAGTACTCGAAGGCGCGCGCGATCCCCGTCTGGCTCCGCAGCGCCGCCGCGGTCGCCGGGTCGGGCAGCAGCATGGGCGCGTAGATCGGGTGCGCGTCCCCGCCGGATACCTGGGCGGCCCGCCGTACGGCCTCCACGGAGCCGCGCTCGGCGGTCCCCGCGTCGTACACGCCGGTCAGCTGCACCACGGTGCACGGGGGCAGCCGGTGCAGGGAGGCGGCCATGTGGATGGTCGAGCGCCCCCACGCGAGGCCGAGGACGTCGCCCTCGTTGACGAGCTCGCCGAGCAGGTCGGCGGCGACCGCGCCCAGGTTCTCCGGGTCGGGCGCGTCCTCGGTGGCGTCGGCCGGGGACTCCACCACCACCGCGTGCCGCAGTCCGTACCGGGCGCGGAGCGCGTCGGAGCGCTCCGCGTCCAGTTCGGCGGGGACGCGGATCTCGATGCGTACGAGATCACGTTCGAGGGCGGTCTCCAGGACCCGGGCCACCTTGAAGCGGCTCACGCCGAACTCCTCGGCGATCTGGATCTTGGACTTGCCCTCCAGGTAGAAGCGGCGCGCCATGGCCGCCGCCTGCACCAGCTCCGCGGGTCCCATCCGCAGGGCTGACCGTCCCGCCGACATTGCAGACACCGCGTTCTCCTCACTGCTGTTCACACTCTCGACTCGCCGTTCATCCTGTCAGATCCGACGACCGTTGATCAGCCTGGACAGCTCCCGTTCACCGAGCCGTCCACCAACCCTTCTCTTCAGTGGTCGCAAGCCCACGGCGCCGCCGCGATGGCCGCACCCGCCTGCTCACGCAGCGTACGCACGGCGGCTGCCGGGTCGACCGCTCCGTAGACCGCGCTGCCCGCGACGAAGACGTCGGCGCCCGCTTCGGCGCAGCGTTCGATGGTGGAGGCCGACACCCCGCCGTCGACCTGGAGCCACAGCTCCAGGCCGTGCTTGGAGATCAGCTCACGGGTGCGGCGGATCTTGGGCAGCATGATGTCCAGAAAGGGCTGGCCGCCGAAGCCCGGCTCGACCGTCATGATCAGCAGCATGTCGAGCTCGGGAAGGATGTCCTCGTACTGCTCGATCGGCGTCGCCGGCTTGAGCGCCATCGACGCGCGCGCGCCCTTGGCCCGGATCTCCCGCGCGAGCCGTACGGGCGCGGCCGCGGCCTCGGCGTGGAAGGTCACCGAGCCCGCACCGGCCTCCACGTACTGCGGGGCCCAGCGGTCCGGGTTCTCGATCATCAGGTGAAGGTCGAGCGGGGTGTCCGTGGCCCGGCTCAGGGATTCCACGACCGGTACGCCGAGGGTGAGGTTGGGGACGAAGTGGTTGTCCATGACGTCCACATGGAGCCAGTCGGCCCCCTCGACGGCCTTCGCCTCCTCGGCGAGTCTGGCGAAGTCGGCGGACAGGATGCTGGGAAAAATCTGAGCGGCCATGACCCAAGCGTGCCATGCCATCGCGCGGTTCCGGCCACTACCCCGGAAGTCACGCGTCTCGCAGCAATGCTTAAATGATCATGGAGAACATTTCACTTGTCCTTCGTCTTCGCCTTGGGCACGGTGACGCCCATGACACCGCCGTCCCCCTCCCCGTGGCGCACCCGTGACTTCCGCACCCTTTTCGGCGCCGCCACCCTGAACCAGCTCGGCACCAACACCGGATACGTGGCCGTCCCGCTGCTCGCCCTCACCGCACTCGACGCGAGCCCCGCCCAGGTCGGAACCCTCGCCGCGCTGTCCACCCTCGCCTTCCTCCTCATCGGATTACCGGCCGGAGCCTGGGTCGACCGCCTGCGCACCCGTTCCGTCCTGGTCGCGGCGGACCTCGCGCGGGCCGTGCTCCTCGCCTCACTCCCGCTCGCGTGGTGGCTTGACGCGCTCACCTTGGCGCAGCTGTACGCGGTGGTGCTCCTGAACGGCTGCGCCACCGTCTTCTCGGAGGTCGGCTCGCAGAGCGTGCTGCCCCAGCTGATCGACCGCGCCGGCCTGGTTCCGGCGAACTCGGCCCTGGTCACGCTCATGGCCGTCGCCAACATCGCGGGCCGGGGCGCCGGCGGGGCACTGGTCGCCGCGCTCACGGCCCCGTTCGCGCTGGCCTTCTCGGCGGTCGCGTACCTCGCCTCCGCGCTCCGCCTCACCCGGATCCGGCCGACCCCGGCGGCCGCCGCGACGGCGCGCACTCCCCTGGCGGCCCAGATCAAGGAGGGGCTGCGACACGTCCTGGGGCACCCGGAGCTCCGGGCCCTGGCGCTGACCGCGTCCCTGAGCAATCTGGGCGGCGCGATCATCAACGCCATGCTCCCGGTGGTCTTCGTCCGCGAGCTGGGCCTGTCCCCCGTCTCCCTGGGCCTGTTCTGGGCCGCGGGCGGCATGGGCCTGCTCATCGGAGCCCGCCTGGCCCGCCCCTTCGCGGCGCGCGTGGGCTACGGCCGCGCCCTGGCGCTGAGCCTGACCCCGGCGGCCCTGCTGCTGCCGCTGCTGGACCACGGCCCCCGGCTCTGGCTCGCCGCGGCCGGGTGGATGGTGGCCATGGTGACGATCGGTTCCAACAACGTCCTCGGGGTGAGCCTGCGTCAGCACCTGACCCCGGACGCCCTCCTGGGCCGCATGAACGCCACGTTCCGCTTCATGTTGACGGGAGCCTTGGCGCTCGGCTCGGCAGCCTCGGGCCTGCTGGCGGAACTCACGACGCTGTCCACAACGCTCTGGTCGGGAGCGACGATCCTGGCCCTGTCCTTCGTCCCGGTGGCGCTGTCCCCGATCCGGAGGCGGGAGGACCTCGCCCAACCCGCCCCCGGTACCGGCCTGATCGGCCGGACAGCCCCTAGGGCCTGTCGTCAAATTCCCGCCTGCCCCGCGACGTCTGGCACGCACTCTCGCCGCACCGGGCGAAAGCCCAAGTACGTCCAGTACGAGGGCTTCCGCCCGGCACGCCGAGAGCACGCACCAGACGCCGCGGCGCCGCCCTTCGGGCGACGACGGGAATTTGACGACAGGCCCTAGGCAGTCCGCCTGAGCAGCGCCAGGTACATCGCGTCCGTGCCGTGCAGGTGCGGCCACAGCTGGACGTCCGGGCCGTCACCCAGGCCCGGCACGCCCGCCATGAACGGGCGGGCGTCGATGAATTCGGCGGCGACCGGCGAGGCGCCCGCGCCCCGGCCCTTCAGTACGTCCTCCACGACGACCCGGGTCTCCGCGAGGTGCGGGGAGCAGGTCGCGTAACCCACGACACCGCCCACCCGAACGGCCGACAGCGCCTCCCGCAGCAGCGCCCGCTGGAGCGGCGCGAAGCCCTCCAGGTCCTCGGGACGCCGACGCCAGCGGGCCTCCGGGCGACGGCGCAGCGCGCCCAGGCCGGTGCACGGCACGTCCATCAGCACCCGGTCGAAGGAGCCCGGCAGCCACGGCGGCCGGGTCCCGTCGGCGGCGATGACCTGGTAGGGCCCCGGATTGCCCGCGAGGGCCTTCTCGACCAGCCGTGCCCGGTGCGGCTGCTTCTCGGAAGCCAGCAGGAACGCCCCGCGCTGCGCCGCCAGCGCCGCGAGCAGCGCCGCCTTGCCACCGGGGCCCGCGCAGCCGTCCAGCCAGCGCTCGTCGCGGCCTTCGACCGGCGCCGCCGCGAGGGCCATCGCCACGAGCTGGCTGCCCTCGTCCTGCACGCCCGCGCGACCCTCGCGCACGGCCTCCAGCGCGCCCGGCTCGCCGCCCTCGGCCATCCGGACGGCGTACGGCGACCAGCGCCCGGGCAGCGCCGAGTCCTCGCCGACCGCCTCCAGCAGCTCCTCGGGCGTGGACCGCCCGGGACGCGCGACCAGCGTCACCTCGGGCCGCTCGTTGTCGGCCTGCAGCAGGTCCTCGATGCCGGCGCGCCCGCCGCCCAGCGAGTCCCACAGGGCGCTGACCACCCATCGCGGGTGCGAGTGGTACACCGCGAGGTGCTCCTCGGCGTCATCCTCGTACGGCGGCGCGACCCGCTCCAGCCAGCCGTCCAGGTCGTGCGCGGCGATCTTCCGCAGCACGGCGTTGACGAACTTCGCCCGGCCGTCACCGAGCACCACCCGGGCCAGCTCGACGCTCGCCGAGACGGCGGCGTGCGTGGGGATGCGGGTGCCGAGCAGCTGGTGGGCACCGAGCGAGAGCACGTCCAGCACCGGCGGGTCCACCTCGCGCAGCGGGCGGTCGATGCACGCCTTGATGACGGCGTCGTACGTGCCCTGCCGGCGCAGCGTCCCGTAGACCAGCTCCGTGGCCAGCGCGGCGTCGCGCGCCTGGAAGCTCTCGTCCTGGCGGGCCTTCTTGAGCAGCGGCGGCAGCACGAGGTTCGCGTACGCGTCGCGCTCGTCCACCGCCCGCAGCACCTCGAAGGCCAGCATCCGCACGGGGTCCTTCTGGGGCCGTCGGTAGGGCTTGGCCGACTTGTTCGGCTTGCCGCCCGCGCCTGCGGCGGGACGACGACGAGGCTGTTCGCTCACGTGAAAGGTGCTCCGGATTTACGAGGTACAGGACGTACTGGAGGTACTGGAGGTACCGGGGGCATTGGAGGTACGGGGGGGGTCGGCTGGATTCAGCCTACGTCGGTGCCGCCGAGCCGCTCGCCGGGAGCGATCCGCACCCCGCGCGCCCAGTCGGCCCCGCGCATCGGCTTCTTGCCCTGCGGCTGCACCCACAGCAGCTCCACGGCGTGCGAGCCGGTACCGACGTACACGTTGTTCTTGGCCGGGGCCAGCACGCCGGGCTCCAGATCGGTGCGGTCGGTCACCAGGCCCACGGAGATCAGCTTGAGCCGCTCCCCGCGGAAGACGGTCCACGCGCCCGGCGCCGGGGTGCAGCCGCGCACCACGCGGTCGGCGCGCATCGCGGGGGCCGTCCAGTCGATCCGGGCGTCCTCCACGGTGATCTTCGGCGCGAGGGAGATCCCGTCGGCGGGCTGGTCGACGGCGCGCAGGGTGCCGTCCTCGATGCCGTCCATGGTGGCGGCCAGCAGCCCGGAGCCCGCGAAGGCGAGCCGGGTCAGCAGGTCGCCGCTGGTGTCGGTCGGGCGGATCTCCTCGGTGAGGATCCCGTAGACCGGGCCGGAGTCCAGGCCCTCCTCGATCAGGAAGGTGGAGGCCCCGGTGACCTGGTCCCCCGCCATGATCGAGTGCTGCACGGGCGCGGCTCCGCGCCAGGCGGGCAGCAGCGAGAAGTGCAGGTTGACCCAGCCGTGCTTGGGGATGTCCAGGGCGCTCTTGGGGAGCAGGGCCCCGTAGGCGACGACCGGGCAGCAGTCCGGGGCGATCTCGCGCAGCCGGGCCTGGAAGTCGGGGTCGCGCGGCCGGACGGGCTTGAGGATCTCGATGCCGGCCTCCTCCGCGCGCTCGGCGACCGGGCTGGCGACGAGCCGCCGCCCGCGCCCGGCGGGGGCGTCCGGCCGGGTGACGACGGCGGCGACCTCGTGCCGCCCGGAGGCGATCAGGGCGTCCAGGGCGGGCACGGCGACCTCGGGGGTGCCTGCGAAGACGAGCTTCACTGGGTCCTACCTCGCTATCTCGGCTGTCAGCAGCGCACCAGTCTATGGCTCCGGAGTCCCGCGGCCCACCTGTGGTGTTGAGGGGGCGTACGCACACACGCGCGCCTCTCGCATATGCCGACACGCCCCCACAGCGTGACCTGCGCGCCAGGTGGCGCGTTGGTCAAAGGAGATTGACCACAACGGGCCGCTTCGTGAACGGTGTCTGCGGCCCGATCCGCCCTTCAGCACCGGTTCGAGAGGCTTCTTCATGGCCGACCACGCCACCCACGACGCCCAAGCCCGGGCCAGCCTGCACCTGCTGGTGCGGGACATCGAGCGGGTTCGCCGGCAGGTGGATGCCCTGCGTACGCTCACTGCCCAGCTCGGCAACGTGTACCGCCCGCGCCGCTCCGGCCCCTCCACGGGATTCGTCGTCTACGGCCGGGCGCCCGCGCCCACCGTCCGCCTCGCGCAGGAGCTGCGGGACAGCGTCGAGACGCTGGTCACCGCCGCGGTGGACTTCGACCGATCGCTCGGCTTCTCGTGGGACGCGGTCGGCTCGGCGCTCGGCGTCACCAAGCAGGCCGTACACCGCCGCTACGGTGCCAGGCGCGCACAGAGCGCGGAGTCCGTGGAGCCGCCGGCGGAGGGAACGACCACCCGGACCCTGGGCCCGCTGCCCACGATCCCGGCCGCCCGCTCGGTCCCCCCGCAGCCCCTCCGCGAGGAGTCCCAGGCCGCTGCGGCGGGCGCGTCCCGCACCGCGGCCTTCCCGAGCCCCCGCAACGGCTGACCGACCCCCCGCCGCCGGGACGCCGACCCCCGACGGCAGGCCCGGACCCCGCGCCTGACCCCGCCCCCGCTGCGAGCACGCCGCTCCCACCGGGGGCGTTCGGCGTCCCGCGCCCGCGCCCTCAAACGCCGGGCGGGCTGAAAATCAGCCTCGCCGGCGTTTGAGGACCGGGGGTCCGGGGCGGAGCCCCGATCTTTAGCCCGTCCGGCGTTTGAGGACCGGGTCCGGGCAGAGCCCGGGGGAACGGAGGAAGGGCGGGGCGGGGAGCAGCCCCGCGCAGCGGTACCCGCACCGTCAGCCGATGTCCGGTGGGTCGATCCGCACCCGCACCGCCTCCGCCGCCGAAACCCCCTTCGCCATCCGCGCCGCCTGCGCCGACTTCAACGCTGCGGCAAGGGCCGCGCCACTACCCGGCGGCACCCGCACCAACGCCCGCTCCCCCGGCGACCGTTCCCCCCGCCGCCCGGGCAACGGCACCGGCCCCAGGATCTCCGCGTCCGGCGGGAGCCCGGCCCCGGCCAGGAAGGCCTCCACGACCTCGCCCCGCCCCGCGGCCACCGCCGCCATCCGGGACACCGGCGGGAACCCGAGCTGCGCGCGCTCCGCGAGCTCCCGCACCGCGTGCCCGACGGGATCCCACCGCACCAACGCCTGCACCGGCCGCAGCGTCGGCTCGGCGACCACGACGACCTGCCCGTCCCCGCGTACCAGCGAGGCGGCGCCGATCCAGCGCCGCAGCGCGTCCTCCCCCGCCCGCAGGTCGGGTCGGGTCAGCATCGCCCAGCCGTCCAGCAGCAGGGCCGCCGCGTACCCGGCGCCCGCGGCGACCGGCTCGGCCCCGGGGGTGCACACCACCAGCGCGGGCCGCTCCGGCACCTCGTCCAGCACGTGGTCGCGCCCGGAAGTCCGTACGGGGACGGCCGGGAAGGCCCGCCCCAGCTCCTCGGCCGTGCGCCGCGCGCCCACCACCTGCGCCCGCAGCCGGAACGAGCCGCACTCCTCGCAGTGCCAGGACGGCTCGGCTCGCCCGCACCACCCGCACTGCAGGTCCCGCTCGTCGGGGGCCTCCAGCGGCCCGGCGCAGACCGAGCAGCGGGCCGGCGTCCGGCACCGCTCGCAGGCCAGCCGGGGCACGTACCCCCGCCGCGGCACCTGGACGAGCACGGGACCGGTCTTGAGTCCTTCCCGTACGGTCTCCCACGCCAGGCTCGGCAGTCGCGCGGCCCGGGCGGCCTCGTCGCGGGCCAGCAGTTCGTCGCCCACGGTCCGGATCCGGGGCGCGCGGGCCCGTACCGTCTCGCGGTCGGCGACCAGGGGCCGCGCCCAGCCGGACTCGACAAGCTGGGCGGCCTCCACGGTGCAGCTCGTGCTGCCCGCCAGGAAGCCGCAGCCGTCACTGACCGCACGCAGTTCGAGTACCTCCCGGACGTGCGGGAAGGGGGCGCGGTCGTCGCTGTGGCTGGAGTCCCCGTCGTCCCAGATCGCCACCAGCCCGAGGTCGGGTACGGGGGCGAACATCGCGGCGCGGGTGCCGACGACGGCCCGCACCGAGCCCCGGCTCACGGCGAGCCACTCCCTGTAGCGCTTCTCGGGCCCGGACTCGGCGGTGAGCAGTGCGTGTCGGCCCTCGCCGAGCAGGGCGGTCAGGGCGGCGTCCACCCGCGCGGCGGTCCGCCCGTCGGGGGTCACGGCGAGGGCGCCCCGGCCGGAGGCGAGGGTGGCGGCCATGGCGCGGGCGATCTCGTCCGCCCAGCCGGGGCCCGGCAGGGCGGTCCACACGGCTCGGGGGGCGCCGCCGGTGGCGAGGGCGCGCAGGAAGGCGGGACCCGATCCGTAGCTCTGCCAACCGCCGGGCTCCGGCGCGGCGGGCGGGGGCAGCGGCGCCGGGGAGGGCTTTGCCTCGGCTCGCGCACTGCGCGGGGGAAGGGCGAGCTGCAGCACGTCGGCCAGGCTGCCCGCGTACCGGTCGGCGACGGCCCGGGCGAGCGCGAGCATGCGCGGGCTGAGCACCACCTCGGGCGAGACGACCTGGGCGAGGGCGGCGAGGGCTCCGTCGTAGTCGGACTCGGCGCGGCGCTCGACGATGAAGCCGTCGATGAGCCCGCCGCCCTCGCGGCGGCCGCCGTGCACGCGGTGGGAGCCGGCGCCGAAGCGGACCCGGACGCGGACGCCCGGCTGGGCGGATTCGGAGAGCTCGGCGGGTACCGCGTAGTCGAAGAGCCGGTCGAGGTGGAGCACGCCCTTGTTCACGAGGACGCGGGCGACGGGCAGTTCCTCGGCCACGGCGGCGCCCCGCCAGGTGCGCGGTTTCGCCTTGGGCGCCTTGGCTTTCGCCTCGGCGACCATCTCCCGGATCAGCGCGAGCTGCTCCGGCGGGGAATCGTTCGAGCTGCTCACACCAGCATTCTTACCAAACCCCACTGACAGCGGAGGGGCTCGGTGCCGCTCCCGAGAGCGTCAGCGGCGACGGTGGGGGCACCGGGATGCGGGCACCGGCACAGGCGAACGGCCCCGGACCGCGAGGTCCGGGGCCGTTCGTCGCGAGCGGTGGTGCTTACAGGCCGGCGGCCGCGCGCAGCGCGTCCACGCGGTCGGTGCGCTCCCAGGTGAAGTCCGGCAGCTCACGGCCGAAGTGACCGTAGGCGGCGGTCTGGGCGTAGATCGGGCGGAGCAGGTCCAGGTCGCGGATGATCGCGGCCGGGCGCAGGTCGAAGACCTCGCCGATCGCGTCCTCGATCTTCTGGACCTCCACCTTGGCGGTGCCGAAGGTCTCGACGAAGAGGCCGACGGGCTCGGCCTTGCCGATGGCGTACGCGACCTGGACCTCGCAGCGCGAGGCGAGGCCGGCGGCGACCACGTTCTTCGCGACCCAGCGCATCGCGTACGCGGCGGAGCGGTCGACCTTCGACGGGTCCTTGCCGGAGAAGGCGCCGCCACCGTGGCGGGCCATGCCGCCGTAGGTGTCGATGATGATCTTGCGGCCGGTGAGGCCGGCGTCGCCCATCGGGCCGCCGATCTCGAAGCGGCCGGTCGGGTTCACCAGCAGGCGGTAGCCCTCGGTGTCGAGCTTGATGCCGTCCTCGATGAGCTGGGCCAGCACGTGCTCGACGACGAACTCGCGGATGTCGGGAGCGAGCAGCGAGTCCAGGTCGATGTCGGAGGCGTGCTGCGAGGAGACGACCACGGTGTCGAGGCGGACGGCCTTGTCGCCGTCGTACTCGATGGTGACCTGGGTCTTGCCGTCGGGACGCAGGTACGGGATGGTCCCGTTCTTGCGGACCTCGGACAGCCGGCGGGAGAGCCGGTGCGCCAGGTGGATCGGGAGCGGCATGAGCTCCGGGGTCTCGTCGCAGGCGTAGCCGAACATCAGGCCCTGGTCGCCGGCGCCCTGCTTGTCGAGTTCGTCCTCGTCGCCCTCGACGCGGGTCTCGTAGGCGGTGTCGACGCCCTGCGCGATGTCCGGGGACTGCGCGCCGATGGACACCGACACGCCGCAGGAGGCGCCGTCGAAGCCCTTCTTCGAGGAGTCGTAGCCGATCTCGAGGATCTTGTCGCGGACGAGCTGCGCGATCGGCGCGTAGGCCTTCGTCGTCACCTCGCCCGCGATGTGCACGAGACCGGTGGTGATGAGGGTCTCCACGGCGACACGCGAGGTGGGGTCCTCGGTGAGGAGCGCGTCGAGGATCGTGTCGCTGATCTGGTCAGCGATCTTGTCGGGGTGGCCCTCGGTCACGGACTCCGAGGTGAAGAGACGACGGGACACAACGCTCCCTGGGGTTGCAGCGGCTGCTGGCTGATCATTTGGCGGAACCACACCAGGGGCTGCGCCCGATCACGTTCCGAATGCAGTTTATCGGTTGTCACCGCCCGACAGACCACCCGTCTCGCCTTATGGGAGCCGTGTGACCTGCGGCACTCCATTCTTGCCTACCGGCGGGAGGAGGAGAAGGGAACGGCTCAGGCGCGTCGCGCCGGAAGTCGGTGCGCGACCTGATCCCAAATCACATCGGCCAGGGCTTCCTTCGGTCCATAGGGGACCTGGACCTCGGAACCGTCGGAGGCAAGGATGACAGCCTCGTTCTCCTCCGAACCAAAGGTCTTGCTTTCACCGACTTCATTGACGACGAGAAGATCACAACCCTTGCGCCGGAGCTTGGCGCGCCCGTTGGCGAGGACGTCGTCGGTCTCGGCGGCGAAGCCCACCACGACCTGTCCGCCCCGGGCACGGTCGGCCGAGATCTCCGCGAGTACGTCAGGATTGCGGACGAGGGCGACGGGCGCGGGGTCCTGCCCGTCCTTCTTCTTGATCTTTCCGCCGGCGTACTCGGCGGGCCGGAAGTCCGCCACGGCAGCGGCCATCACCACCGCGTCGGCGTCCGCGGCCGCCTTGAGCACCGCTTCCCGCAGCTGGACGGCCGTCCCCACCCGTACGACGTCCACGCCGGCCGGGTCGGCGAGCGCGGCGTTCGCCGCGACGAGGGTGACCCGGGCGCCGCGGGCGACGGCGGTGCGGGCGAGCGCGTAGCCCTGCTTGCCGGAGGAGCGGTTGCCGAGGAAGCGCACCGGGTCGAGGGGCTCGCGCGTGCCGCCCGCGCTGATGACCACGTGGCGACCGACCAGATCCGGCTCGGCGACCCCGCGCGCCAGGACCCCGCGGCACACCTCGAAGATCTCCTCGGGGTCGGGCAGCCGGCCCTTGCCGGTGTCCTTGCCGGTGAGACGGCCCACGGCGGGCTCGATGACCACGGCTCCGCGCCGCCGCAGCGTGGCGACGTTCTCCTGGGTGGCGGGGTGCTCCCACATCTCGGTGTGCATGGCGGGGGCGAAGACCACCGGACAGCGGGCGGTCAGCAGCGTGTTCGTGAGCAGGTCGTCGGCGAGCCCGTGGGCGGCCTTGGCCAGCATGTCGGCGGTGGCCGGGGCGACGACGACGAGGTCGGCGGTCTGCCCGATGCGCACGTGGGGCACCTCGTGGACGGACTCCCACACCTCGCTGGAGGCCGGGTTCCCGGAGAGGGCGGCCCAGGTGGCCTCACCCACGAAGTTCAGGGACGCCGCCGTGGGCACCACGCGCACCTCGTGCCCGGACTCGGTCAGCCGACGGAGCAGTTCGCACGCCTTGTAGGCGGCGATCCCGCCACTGACTCCCAGCACGACCTTCGGCTTGGCCACCGCGTACTCCTCTTCAGCCTCGTCGACGTCCGTCGACCGTCGTCCCTACGCATACCCATGACACACCACAGGCCCGGCAGATGTTCTGCCGGGCCTGTGGTGAAAGGATTTCGTGCCTTACTGGGCCGGGGCCTCGATGGCCTCGGAGGTCAGCAGACCCGCGTTGATCTCGCGCAGCGCGATCGAAAGCGGCTTCTCGTGGACGTGGGTGTCCACCAACGGGCCGACGTACTCCAGCAGGCCCTCACCGAGCTGCGAGTAGTACGCGTTGATCTGACGCGCGCGCTTGGCCGCGTAGATCACGAGGCTGTACTTCGAGTCCGTGGCCTCGAGCAGCTCGTCGATCGGCGGGTTGATGATGCCCTCGGGCGCGGTGATGGAAGAGGACACGCTCTACCTTCCGAAGAATGGGTGAAAGATCAAGCATTGATCGATCATGAAAAATCGACCAACGATCAGACAACTTCCATCAAGGCTAGCAGCTCACGCGCCACGTCCTCGACGGAGGTGTTGACCAGGGTGGTGTCGAACTCGGACTCGGCAGCGAGTTCGATCTTGGCGGTGTCGAGCCGGCGCTCGATGACCTCCGGGGATTCGGTACCCCGACCGGTCAGTCGGCGGACCAGCTCGTCCCAGCTCGGCGGGGCCAGGAAGACCAGTTGGGCCTCGGGCATCGACTCGCGAACGAGCCGTGCGCCCTGGAGATCGATCTCCAGCAGTACCGGCTCGCCGTTGTCCAGGCGTTCCAGCACCGCGCCGCGCGGTGTGCCGTAGCGGTTGCCCGCGAACTCGGCCCACTCCAGCAGCTCGCCGTTGGCGATCAGCTTGTCGAACTCGTCGTCGTTGACGAAGAAGTACTGGACTCCGTGTCGCTCACCGGGCCGCGGCTTGCGGGTGGTGGCCGACACCGAGAGCCAGACCTCGGGGTGGACCTTGCGCATATGCGCGACGACCGTGCTCTTGCCGACCCCCGAAGGGCCGGAGAGCACGGTCAGCCGCGGACGAACCTCTGCTGCCATAGAGCGATTATCCAGGTTCTCGGGACTGCCTGAGAACGCCGGAAGAACTTCAGGCGACGCGTCAGCCGGCAGGAGTGCCGAACTCACGCTCCAGAGAAGCGATCTGGTTGGAGCCGAGACCTCGGACACGCCGGGATTCGGAGATGCCGAGGCGCTCCATGATCTGCTTGGCGCGCACCTTGCCCACGCCAGGCAGGGACTCCAGCAGGGCGGAGACCTTCATCTTGCCGATGACGTCGTTCTCCTGGCCTGTCTTGATGACCTCTTGGAGCGAGGCGCCGGAGTGCTTGAGTCGATTCTTGACCTCGGCCCGCTCCCGGCGAGCCGCGGCGGCCTTTTCGAGCGCGGCTGCGCGCTGTTCAGGGGTAAGGGGCGGAAGAGCCACGCCTACGTCACCTCGGATGTCGAACTGTCGGATACGGACCAGTGGGTAACCCGAGGGCACCACACCAGGCGAGCTCCCGAACAGCGGTATTACTCGTTCGCTGCGCGTTCACTCTGCTCGGAGACTAGCGGCCAAGGCCGCTCCAGTCAGCGAGAACGGACGAAAAGTCCTGGTCAGCCTCCACTGAACCGTACATCACGGACATAACACCCCGGTTTTGTCCGATGAAAGCCGTTCGAATTTCGTCAAGAGGCGCGACGCGCCCGCAAACGCCGGCGGGGTCGGCGTGCCCGGAGGGCACTTC
>NZ_JBHWJY010000089.1:0-35342 GCF_042731135.1 Streptomyces sp. NPDC059874 | reverse complement strand
ACCCCGCCCCCCCCCCCACACCCGGGGGGGGGTGGTTTTCCCCCCCGGGGGGCCCCCCCCCCCCCCCCGCCGGCGTTTGAGGCGCGGGGTACGGGGCGGAGCCCCGAGTCCTTGAGCCGCGCCGGGCAGGCGGCAGGAGGCCCCTCCAGCCCCGCCGGCGTTTGAGGCGCGGGGGCTGGGGCGGAGCCCCAGATCATTGAGCCGCGCCGGGCAGACGGCAGGAGGCACAATCAGCCCCGCCGGCGTTTGAGGCGCGGGGTACGGGGCGGAGCCCCGGGAGGGCGGGGGGCGGGCCGGGCTCAGGATCCGGCGAAGTGTTCCCGTACGAGGGATTCCACCACCGGGAGGTCGCCGGCGATCAGGGACTCCAGCAGCGCCCAGTGCTCGGCGGCGTCGGCGACGAGTTCGGCGCGGCGCACCCGGGGGGCTCCCCTAAGCGGCCACTGGGCGCGGCGGTGGAGTTCCTCGGCCACCGTCACCAGCTGCGCGTTCCCGGCAAGGGACAGCACCTGGCCGTGGAAGGCCCGGTCCGCCTCGGCGTAGGCCGACAGGTCACCCGCGGCCGCCGCCTCCGCGGTGGCGGCCGCCGCCGGGCGCAGGGCCTCCCACGCGGCGGCGGGCACGCTCCGGGCGAGCCGGAGCATGACCGGGACCTCCAGCAGGGCCCGTACCTCCGCCAGCTCGGCCAGTTCGCGCGGGGTCCGCGACAGGACCCGGAAGCCCCGGTTCGGGAGGCATTCCACGGCCCCTTCCAGGGCCAGCTGCTGCATCGCCTCGCGCACGGGGGTCGCCGAGACCCCGAAGCGTTCCCCCAGGGCCGGGCCCGAGTAGATCTCGCCCGGCGCCAGCTCACCGTCGACCAGGGCGGCGCGCAGCGCGTCGAGGACCTGCGCGCGCACCGAATGGCGCAGCACCTTCCCCGCGCCCTTCTGCGCCGGGATCGACGGAATCGCCGGAATCGGCGGAATCGGCGGAATCGGCGGCACCCGGCCCTCCTCACTGGTCTCGACCTTGCCCCGAGAGTATGCGACGTCCCACAAGGCGATACAGACCCACCGAGATCAGGTAAGGTAAGGCTAACCTGTTAACGATCGCGTGATTCGGTGGTCCGTCATGACCGTCATGGCCCTGGGCAGCGACAGCGGCCCCGCACCCGCCCCGGCCGGCTCTCCGGTGGCGGATGCGTACGCACGGCTGACCGAGGCCTACGGCGGACTGAGCGTCGTCGAGCGGGCCGCGCACGAACCCGTCCCTCGCGGTGTGGGGTGGGTCGGCGCGGACGAGCTCGCGGCGGGCGGGGCCGGCCTGGACGCCTTCCTCGCCTGGGACGAGGCCCAGATCGCCCGGGACTACGACCACCAGGCCCGCCCCGACGTGGTGGCGAGCTTCGGGCTGCACCGGTACGCGTGGCCGGCCTGCCTGCTGATCACCCTGCCGTGGTTCCTGCACCGGCGGGTCCCCCGGCTCCCCACCGACGGGGTGGCCTTCCACCGCACCCACGGCCGGATGGCCGTACGCGTCGAGGGCTTCGCCTGCCTCCCGGACGACCCGGCGGCGGCTCTCCCCGGGGCCCGGATCGTGCCCGACGAGGAGGCGCTGCGCGCCGAGGTGCGGGCCGCGGTGGCCGAGCACTTCGGGCCCGTGCTGGAAGGTTTCGGCCCGCGCATGCGGCGCGGCCGCCGCGCGCTGTGGGGCATGGTCACCGACGAGGTCGTCGAGAGCCTCTGGTACGTCGCGGGCCTGCTCGGCGACGAGCCGCGCGCCGTGGCCGAACTGGAGGCGCTCCTGCCCGGCTCCACCGCCCCCTTCATCGGGGCCGCGGGGTTCCGTACCCTCTCCGGCCCGGCCGGCGAGGAGCTGCCCACCCGGGACCGGGCCGGCTGCTGCTTCTTCTACACCATCCGCCCGGCCGACACCTGCGTCACCTGCCCGCGCACCTGTGACGCCGACCGGGTCGCCCGGCTCACGGCGACCGCCGCCTGAACCCACCCTTACGACTGACCGTAATCGAACGCAACTGGAGTCGTGCGAGCGCCAGTTCGACCCACAACACCCTATCCGGCGGGCCCCGCCCCCCGATGGCGTCCACTTGCCTCGAAACCCGCGTGCGCGGCCGACCCGCTGCGCCACTATGGCGCCCGGAAAGCCGCACGGCCGCAGACGCGAGGCAAGGACATCCGCATGAGACTGACCGACATATCGCTGGACTGGCTGCTGCCCGGCAGCCTGCTGATCCTGGGCGTACTTGCGGCAGTTGCGGTACTGGCCCGGGGCAGGCGCGAGAGCGAGAAGGCCGCGGCCGACGACAGCTGGGAGCGCAGCGAGGAACGACGCCGGCGCAAGGAGGCCGTCTACGGGACCGCCTCGTACGTCCTGCTCTTCTGCTGCGCGGCGGTGGCCGCCGCGCTCTCCTTCCACGGGCTGGTCGGCTTCGGCCGGCAGAACCTCAACCTCTCCGGCGGCTGGGAGTACCTGGTCCCCTTCGGGCTCGACGGCGCGGCCATGTTCTGTTCGGTGCTGGCCGTCCGCGAGGCCAGCCACGGTGACGCGGCCCTCGGCTCGCGCATGCTGGTCTGGCTGTTCGCGGGCGCGGCCGCCTGGTTCAACTGGGTGCACGCCCCGCGCGGCATGGGCCACGACGGTGCTCCGCAGTTCTTCGCCGGGATGTCGCTCTCGGCGGCCGTCCTGTTCGACCGGGCCCTCAAGCAGACCCGCCGCGCGGCTCTGCGCGAACAGGGCCTGATCCCGCGGCCGTTGCCGCAGATCCGGATGGTCCGCTGGCTGCGGGCACCCCGGGAGACCTTCGGCGCGTGGTCGCTCATGCTGCTGGAGGGGGTGCGCACCCTCGACGAGGCCGTGGACGAGGTGCGCGAGGACAAGCGCGAGAGGGAGCAGGACCGGCACCGCCGGCGCGATCAGAACCGGCTGGACCGGGCGCGCATCAAGGCGCTGGGCCGGCAGAACCGGGCGTTCGGGCGGTCTCGCGGCCGCCAGGTCGAACTCCCAGAGCTCACGCAGGGAGCTGGCTCCGCGCCGGTCGGCGCGGAGCCGGCCATACCGGAATCGGGACAGCTGCCCCTACTCCCCCAGCTACCGCTGGGAGGGGCCCCCAACCGGCCCTCCCTGCAGGCCGTCAACCGCACCGGATCCGCTGAGGTGACCGGCCCCCGGACGGTGGACCTCACCGCCGAGGACGACACCCAGACCATCCCCCGGCTCGACTCGCTGGAGCGCAAACTGAAGGACCTGGAGCAGCAGTTCGGCTGACGGTCCACCCGTGCGCCCCGGAGGGCCCGCCTGCTCAGGCGGGCCCTCCGTCGAGCTCGAACCAGACCACCTTGCCGCGGCCCGGCGCGCACGCGTCCACGCCCCAGGCGTCGGCGAGCGTCTGCACCAGCACCAGTCCCCTGCCGTGCGTACCGTCGTCGGCGGTCGGTACGTGCGGCCGGGGCAGGCGGGTGGCGAAGTCACGGACCTCGACCCGTAACCGGGTGGCGGCGAGGCTCGCGGACACCTCCGCGCCCTGTTCGGTGTGGACGAGGGCGTTGGTGACGAGTTCGGTGATCAACAGCTCCGCCACCTCGGTGGCGTCGACCTCGCACCGGTGGCGCATCAACTCGCGCAGGGCCCGGCGGATTTCGCCCACCGCCTTCAGATCGGCCCGGCGTACGCTCCGCGTGATCTCCATCTCTTCCTCGGCCGACGGCTCACGCGGCACCGGCCTCCCTCTCCTCCACGGCTTCCCCGTCTTCGCCCCCACCCGCACGGCGATGTACCTCCCCCGCGTCCATGATTCTCGAACTGGTCTACGGGATGCATGCCCCCCGGGCCGATTCGCACTCATACGGGCTCAAGGGCGGGGCACGTTCCGGAGGTTGGATCGAGCCATTTGGATCATCCGGCCCACCCCTCCGTCGAGCACGATCTTGCTGGCGGAAAGTGCGAATCCGGTCACCATCTCGGCGCTGATCCTCGGGGGAATCGACAGGGCGTTGGGGTCGGTGACCACGTCCACGAGAGCGGGTCCCTTGTGCCGGAAAGCGTCCTTCAAAGCCCCTGTGAGCTGCTTGGGCTTCTCCACGCGGACCCCGTACGCGCCCGCCGCGCGGGCGATCGCCGCGAAGTCCGGATTCTTGTTGGCGGTCCCGTAGGAGGGCAGGCCGGAAACGAGCATCTCCAACTCGACCATTCCGAGGGACGAGTTGTTGAACAGGACCACTTTGACGGGCAGGTCGTACTGCACGAGGGTGAGGAAATCTCCCATCAGCATGGAGAAACCGCCGTCACCCGACATCGACACCACTTGACGGTTCCGATCGGTGAACTGTGCGCCGATGGCCTGCGGAAGGGCGTTGGCCATCGATCCGTGGCTGAAGGAGCCGATGATGCGCCGCTTGCCGTTCGGCGAAAGATAGCGCGCCGCCCACACATTGCACATGCCGGTGTCGACGGTGAACACGGCGTCCTCGTCGGCCAGTTCGTCGAGTACGGAGGCCACGTACTCGGGGTGGATCGGCGTGTGCTTCTCCACCTTGCGCGTGTAGGCCTTGACCACTCCCTCCAGGGCGTCCGCGTGCTTCTTCAGCATCCGGTCCAGGAAACGGCGGTCCGTCTTGGCCTTCACCCTGGTGTTCAGCGCGCGCAGCGTCTCCCGCACGTCTCCCCACACCGCGAGGTCCAGCTGGGAGCGGCGGCCCAGGTGTTCGGGGCGGATGTCCACCTGGACGATCTTCACGTCGTCGGGGAGGAAGGCGTTGTACGGGAAGTCCGTGCCGAGCAGGATCAGCAGGTCGCACTCGTGGGTGGCCTCGTAGGCCGCGCCGTATCCGAGCAGCCCGCTCATGCCGACGTCGTACGGATTGTCGTACTGGATCCACTCCTTGCCGCGCAGGGCGTGCCCGATGGGCGCCTTGATCCGGCCGGCGAACTCCATCACCTCGGCGTGCGCCCCGGCGGTGCCGCTGCCGCAGAAGAGCGTGACCTTGTCCGCCTCGTCGATCAGCCGGACCAGCTTCTCGATCTCGCCGTCCCCGGGGCGCACGGTGGGCCGGGCGGTGACGAGTGCGTGCTCCACGGCCTTCTCGGGGGCGGGCAGGGAGGCGACGTCCCCGGGCAGCGCGACCACGCTGACGCCGCTGCGGCCGATGGCGTGCTGGACGGCGGTCTGCAGCAGCCGGGGCATCTGACGGGGGTTGGAGATCAGCTCGCTGTAGTGGCTGCACTCGCGGAAGAGCTGGTCGGGGTGGGTCTCCTGGAAGTAGCCGAGGCCGATCTCGCTGGAGGGGATGTGCGAGGCGAGTGCGAGGACCGGGGCCATGGAGCGCTGGGCGTCGTACAGCCCGTTGATCAGGTGCAGGTTGCCCGGGCCGCAGGAGCCCGCGCAGGCGGCGAGGCGGCCGGTGATCTGGGCCTCGGCGCCGGCCGCGAAGGCCGCCGTCTCCTCGTGCCGGACCTGGATCCACTCGATATCACCCGTTCGGCGGATCGCGTCGACGATCGGGTTCAGGCTGTCGCCCACCACTCCGTACATCCTGCGCACGCCCGCGCGCACCAGGATGTCCACGAACTGCTCCGCCACGTTCTGTTTGGCCATGGATGGGGCGCCCTTTCCGGGTTCGGCTCTGCCGGCTGCGGCTTCCATCCATGCACGGGTGGAGCGATTACGCCTCCCAGACCGCGGCGGCCGTCCGGTCGTCGGCGTAACCCTTGAGGCGCAGCTGGGTGTCCGCGAGGAAGGCCGCGAGGCCGGGGGGTTCCGGCTCCGCCCAGCGCGCGGCGAGCTCCGCCGGGAGCAGTGCCTCCTCCCGCATGGGCTCGGCCAGGCCGCCGGAGCAGACGAGCAGGGTGTCCCCCGGCCGGGCCACGGAGGCCCGGAACCGGAAGTCGCCGTCCTCCGCCCCTTCGTCGGGCTCCAGGTCCTGCCACTCGCCCGACCGGAGGCGGAACAGCCCGCCTGCCCCGGCGCCGAAGCACACCCGGGTCCGGCACTCGGGGTCCACGGGAAGCAGCAGCGCGCGCAGCCCGGCGGTGTAGGCCTGCTCGGCGAGGCCGAGTTCGGCGGCGCGGGCGCGGAGGCGGCCGTAGCCGCGGTCGGTGAGCCGTTGGAGGCCCGAGCGGAGCGCGTCGCGGCGGCCGGCCCGGATGTCGTCGGCGAGCCGCTCCTGGCTGCGCCCGACGGCCGCCGCGACGGTGCGGCACAGCTCGGCGGCGGCCTCGGGGGCCCCGGGCGCGGCCCGGTCGCCGCCGGCGAGGGCCACCATCACCAAGGCGTCGTCGCCGCTGCCGAAGCGGGCGGTGAGCAGGAAGTCCCGGCGGGCCTCGCCGCGGAAACGGGCGGAGTCCCCGCGCAGGGAGACGGCGCGCAGCGCGTACGTGCCGTACTGGGCCCCCTCCAGGACGGTGTCGGGGGTCAGGGCGTCGAGCGCGGCCGGATCGGCGACGGGCAACGCGCCGGGCTCCGCCGCGTAGGTCGGCGCCCGGTCGCCGAGGTGCCGCACCGCGGGGCGTTCGCCCTGCGGTGCGGGTGCGGGCACCTCCGTGGTCCGGTCGTCCTCCGCGCGCCAGGCGGGCACGTCCACGTCCCCGAGCGCGTACCCGGTGACCCCACCGGCCCGCGGATCGCGCGGCGGCGCCGGGGGTACGGGTGGCAGCGGCTCGGGAGCCGGGCGCGGCCCCGGTACGAGCCCACGCCCCGGCGCCGCGGGCGGCACCACGGGCCGAACGGGCAACCCGCCCTCCGGAGCCGATGCCACCGGCGCCTCCCCCGGCGGAGCCGGGAACGGCGGGGGTACGGGCACCTGCCGGTCCGAGGCCGGAGCCGGCGCCTGCCCCAGCGGGGCCGGGAACGGCGGGCGTACGGGCACCTGCCGGTCCGAGGTCGGAGCCGGGGCCTGCGCCGGGGCCTGCGCCTGTGCGTCAGCCGGGGCCTGCCCCGGCGGAGCCGGGAACGGTTGGGGCGCGGGCTCCTGCCGGCCCTCGGTCGGAATCGGAGGCCGGCCGGGAAGGCCGGTGGCGGACTCCGGGGCCTGCCCCGGTGGAGCCGGGAAGGGTGGGGGTGCGGGGTACCCGGCCTGGGGCGGCTCGGGCTCCGGTGTGGCCGCTTCCCATGGCAGGGCCTGGGGCTCCGGCGGAGCCGGGCGCGGGGCCGGGACCGGGCCCGGCCCGGCGGCGGGATCCCCCGGCGGAGCCTGCGCCGGCACGGCGGGCTCCGGCGCTGCCGGGGCCGGGGGCCCGGGGGGTGTCGTAAGGGACGAGGCCGAGTGGAAGCGCTTGTCCAGGGTGTCCCCCGGGTCGGCTTCCGGGACCGCGTCCGGGTCCTCGTACAGTTTCTGCCACCAGTCGTCCGCGCCCGCGCCCTGCTGACTCATGCCCTCATTCTCGGCCTACCGCGCGGGCGGAAAACGCCGAATGCGCGAAAAGGGTCCACCGGGCCGCCGCCCGGTGGACCCTCCCCCTCACCCGTACCAACTAGCGGACGTCGTACGCCCGTCCGACCGTCTGGGTGACGGAGGCACCCTTCGCGTCGGTCAGTTCGACCTTCAGCGAAACCTGCTTGCCGGAGGCCCCGGCGTGGTCGACGACCGCGGTCCACACGCCGCCGCGCTCGTTCACCTGCGCCGCCGTCCAGTTCTCACCGTCGTACGAGTACGACAGCTTGGCCGTCTTCAGCGCACCCGGCGCGTAGCCCGCGTGCCCGGTGACGCTCAGGCCGATGCTCTGGCCGTTCGTCGCCGCGACCGTCTTCAGTCCGTCCAGCGGGGCCGCGTACCTCGGGAAGAGGATCGGCAGACCCTGCGAGTAGGCCGACGCGTCAAGCTTTGACGTGAAGCCCCAGGTCGTCTGGACGGCGGTGGAGCGCTGCCAGACGCGCGCGGGTGCGCCGAACTTCTCGATGTTCTGGGTCAGTTCGTAGCGGCCTTCCTCGGCCGGGATCTCGAAGACCCCGAACGGGTACCAGCTGTCGCCGATGACCTCGCCGTTCCGCTTGAGCTGGAGGTTGCCGACGTCACCGAAACCGCCCGGCTGTGCGTAGTGGGAGCTGTCGCCCCACATGGCGGAGGCGAAGCCGATCAGGTTGCCCTGCCGCTCGGCGGCCAGCAGCTCGTTGCCCGAAGTGTCCCGCGGCGCGACCGGGACGGTCACCCCGTCGTACCAACTGGCCCTGAGCTTCTGGCCCTTGGTGTGGGTGCGCTGCTCGCCGACCATGAACTCGCCCCACGGGAAGCTGCTGGAGAGCATCTGGTCCCAGGCGGTGTCGCCGGCCGAGTAGTACTCGGTCCGCTTGCCCGGCGCCGCGACCGTTTCGATCCCGCCGAAGTACACCGCGGCGCCGATCGGCCGGTACGCACCGGCCAGGTCGATGAAGTCGGTGGCCACGCCCATGGAGTTGTAGGTCGACTCGACCTGGCCGAGGTCGCGGTCGCGCACCCGGTGGGTCTTGCCGCCCCGGACCTCGCCCGTCTCCGGGAAGGCGAGGTTGTACACGTACGGGCTCTTCGCCGTGGCCTTCCACGCGAGGGTTACCTTGCCCGCCGCGAGCCGCTCCAGCAGCGCCTTGCCCTCGGCTGCCTCGATGGACATCGTGGGCAACGAGCCGCCCGCGTAGCCGGTGAAGCCGACCCAGCGTCCGGGGGCCTCGCGGTAGGCGAGCACCGCCTTGGCGCCGGCCGCCTTCGCGTCCCGCGCGACCGCGTAGAGCGATCCGTCGACCGCCTTCACCAGCACGACCGCGTCCTTGGCGCCCGCCGCGGCGAGTTCCTCCGGCGTACCGGCGCCCGCGTCGACCAGCGGCGCGCTGCCGGTTCCGTCGAGGTTGTCGCTGCCGGTGGACGCGGTGATCGGGTGCAGGACCGGGCCGCCGATCGCCTTCAGCTCGGAGACCAGCGGGGCGCCCGCTCGCCAGTAGCTGCCGAACTCGAACTCGCCGTCCGTGGCGCGGCCTTCGACCGAGGCGTAGAAGCCGCGGATGGTGCGGCCGCCGGCCGCCGTGCCCGCGTGCAGCCAGGCGTCATCCCAGCTGCGGGCGAAGCCGAGGGTGGTGTTTCGGTTCTCGACCGGCTTGTCGGCCTCGATGTTCAGGCGTCCGGCCTTGCGGGCGTCGAGCACGATGGTCGTGTCCTTCTTCACCTCGACCTGGGGGCGGCCGAGGTACGTGAGGGAGTCGATCATCGTGGCGCCCTCGCCCGCGTCGGGGGTGCCGACGAAGGCGGAGAGGAAGTACGCGCCCGGGCGGACCCGGTAGATCTGGTCGACCGAGCCCTCGTTGAAGCGTCGCTCGCCGGTGGCGTCGTCGGTGCCGATGACGTCCAGGGAGGACGGGCCGGCGGCCGGCTTGCCGGCGCGGTCGACGAGCTTGACGCGCAGGGTCACCGTCTCCGGCTCCACGTACAGGGAGAAGGGGGTGGAGACGTGTACGCCGTTCGCGGTGGCGACGACGCGGCCGGTGACGTCCCCGTACTGGGAGCGCTCCAGCTTCGCGGCCGGGTCCAGGGCGAGCGGCACCTTGACGGTGGCGCCGGCCGGCACGGTCACGGTGCGCCGGTCCAGGCGGGCGACCTGGCCGCGGACGGACGAGCCGTCGTTGCCGGTGACCTTCTCGACGGCCAGGTTCAGCGTGATCGGGCTCTTGCCGGGGTTGGTGTACGGGACCTCGACGCTCGTGCGGTCGCTGCGGTCCTGCGGCCAGTTGTACGTGCCGCCCTGGACGGCGGGCGCGCTCGTGACGGTGGTGTCGATGGCGGCCTTGACGTCGAGGCGGCCGCCGCCGGTCTCCCGTACGTCTCCGGGGACACCGGTGTCGGCCGAGCCGACGAGGGCGGACTTGATCTGCTGCGCGGTCCAGTCGGGGTGGCGCTGCTTGACGATCGCGGCGGCGCCCGCGACGTGCGGGGTGGCCATCGAGGTGCCCGACATGGACTGGTACGCGTACACCCCGCGGCCGCCCATGTTGGCGGCGGAGATCCCGACGCCGGGGGCGGCGATCTCGGGCTTGAGGGTGTGCCGGAGTCCGGCCGGGCCCCGGCTGGAGAAGGAGGCGGTGGTGTCGTCGCGGTCGACGGCGCCGACGGTCAGCACGCTCGTCGCGCAACCGGGCGAGGAGACCGTGTTGTTGCCGGGACCGGAGTTGCCGGCGGCGATCACGAACAGCGGGCCCTGCTGGGAGAGCTTCTCCGCGGCGGCGGCGAGCGGATCGTCGCAGGCGGTCTGGGAGGGGTCGCCCAGGCTCATGGAGACCACGTCGGCCTTGGACTCGACGGCCCACTCCATGCCGGCGATGATCCACGAGTCGAGGCCGTAGCCCGCGTCGTTGAGGACCTTGCCGCTGAGCAGTTCGGCGCCGGGGGCCACACCCTTCTTGGCGCCGCCGCTCTCGGCTCCGGAGCCGCCGACGGTGGAGATGGTGTGGGTGCCGTGGCCCTGCCGGTCGACGTCGGTGTCGGAGTCGGTGAAGTTCTTCGAGGCGGCGACGCGGCCCTTGAGGTCGGGGTGTTCCAGGTCGGTGCCGGTGTCGAGGACGGCGACCTTGGTGCCCGTGCCGTCGTATCCGGCGGCCCAGGCGGCGGTCGCGCCGACCTGCTTCGTGGAACGCTCCAGGTTCGCCTGGACCTTGCCGTCCAGCCACAGCTTCTTCAGCCCGCCCGCGGCGCGGGAGCGGCCCTCGGCGGTGAGGTCGGCCCAGAAGTCGGCGGCCCGCCCCTTGTCGGCGGCGAGCGCGACCGCGCCGATGGAGCCGAGGACGAGGGACCGGTCGGCGCCGCGAGGGGCGGGCGGCGCGCTGCGCGCCACGTTCACGGAACCGTCGTAGACCGCGATGAGCGGCAGCTTCTTGGTGTGGGCGTCGTCGTAGCCCTGCCGGACGAGACCGGTGACGTTGAACAGCTCGTGGTCGACCTTGCCCGAGGCGAGCGCCTTGACCGCGCTCTCGGGGTAGACGTAGAGGTCCTTGCCCGACTGTCGGGTCTGTACGAGCGGCTGCGAGCCGTCCTCGCGCGGCATCGCGGTGGCGGCCGTGCGGCCGGCCGCGTCGGTGGACACCAGGATCCGGTCACCGGTGACGAGGGTGACGGTGACGGGCGCGGTGGGCTGTTTTCCGGCCGCCTCGCTCCCGACGAGTGGTCTCTTCCCCGCTCCAGGCGCTCCGTCGCTCGGCTGTGCCGTGGACGGACCGACTGCGGTGACGGCAAGGACGGCCGCGGTGGCCGCTCCCCACGCCGTGCGCGATATCGGGCGCATCGCTCTCCCCAGGTGAATTCCGGCCAACTGCTGCATTGCATGGCAAAGCTGCCGCGCAAATGGCTTCTGGCCGGCGGATGTTGGTGCTGCGGTGGCATGACCTTTACAGAGAGGCGGGGGGTACGGTGATGATGTCCGCGGCGGGTTTGCGCCGTGGCCGCTTCCCGCCAGGCGCTGTGTCGAAAGGTGGGTGGACGGGTTGCTGGGTGCTATAGGCCTGGACGAGGGCCAGGAGTCGGCGTACCGCGCACTGGTGGCCCTGGGAGCGGCGGAGGTTCCCGATCTCGCGCACCGGCTGACCCTGCCGGTGCCGCAGACCGAACGGACCCTGCGCCATCTGGAGCGCCACGGCCTGGCCGCGCAGTCCTCGGCCCGCCCCGGCCGGTGGGTGGCGGCCCCGCCCGGTGTCGCCCTCGGGGCCCTGCTCACCCAGCAGCGGCACGAGCTGGAGCAGGCGGAGCTGGCGGCGGCGCTGCTGGCGGAGGAGTACCGGGCGGAGGCGTCCGAGCCGGCGGTGCACGACCTGGTCGAGGTGGTGCAGGGCGCGAGCGCGGTGGCGCACCGCTTCCATCAGCTCCAGCTGGGCGCGGTGGAGGAGGTGTGCGCGCTGGTCAGCGGCCGGCCGCAGGTGGTGACGGGCCCGGACAACGAGGCGGAGGAACGGGCCTCCGTACGCGGGGTCGACTACCGGGTGGTCATCGAGCGGGAGGTGCTGACGCTGCCCAGCGGTATCCGGGAGGCGTCGACGGCCCTGGCGCGGGGCGAACGGGTCCGGGTGACGGGGCAGGTACCGACGAAGCTGGTGATCGCGGACCGCACCCTGGCGATGGTCCCGCTGACGGCCCGCGGCGCGGAACCGGCGGCGTTGGTGGTCCACGCGTCGGGCCTGCTGGAATCCCTGATGGGCCTCTTCGAGGCGGTCTGGCGGGAGTCCCTGCCGCTACGGCTGGGCACGTCGGGCTCGGCGGAGGAGGGCGGCGGCTCCCCGGACGCCACGGACCTGGAGATCCTCTCGCTGCTGCTGGCGGGCATGACGGACGCGAGCGTGGCGAAGCACCTGGAGCTGGGACTGCGGACGGTGCAGCGGCGGGTGAAGGGCCTCATGGAACTGTCGGGGGTCACGACGCGGCTCCAGCTCGGCTGGCACGCCTACGAACGGGGCTGGGTGGCCCGATAGCCCCTGGTCGGTCAGGCTGAACAGCATGGATCTGCCTCAGCTGCTCCTGGTGGGGCTGGTGCTGCTGCTCGGCGTGGTCGGGGTCCTGGTGCCCGGCGTGCCGGGGACCTGGCTGGTGTGGGCGGGGCTGATGTGGTGGGCGCTGCACGAGCGGTCGGCGCTGGCGTGGTCCCTGCTGGTCGCGGCGACGGCACTGCTGCTGGTGGTCCAGGTGGTGAAGTGGCAACTCCCGCCGCGACGGCTGCGGGGAGTGGGGGTCACCCGCCGGATGGCGGTGTTCGCGGGCGCCGGCGCGGTGCTGGGTTTCGTACTGATCCCCGTGCTCGGGTCGGTCCCGGGCTTCGTGGGCGGCATCTACCTGTCCGAACGGCTCCGCCTCGGCACGCACGGCGAGGCGTGGGCGTCGGTGCGCACGGTGATGCGGGCGGTGGGGACGAGCGTGCTGGTGGAGCTGTTCGCGTGCCTGCTGGTGATGGGGGCGTGGGTGGGCGCGGTGGCGGCGGGGCCGTAGGCCTAGGTCCGAGGCCCGATGCGGTCGGGTGCCGTGGCTGCGAGGCTTTCGACCATGAGGGACTTCGACGGTTTCAACGAGGCGGAGCTGACGTACCTCCGCTCCCAGCACTTGGGCCGCCTGGCCACGGTGGACGCGGCCGGGCAGCCGCAGGTGAACCCGGTGGGCTTCTTCCCGCAGGAGGACGGGACGATCCTGATCGGCGGCATGGCCATGGGCGCGTCGAAGAAATGGCGCAACCTCCGGGCGAACCCGCGGCTGGCCCTGGTGGTGGACGACCTGGTGAGCACCCGACCGTGGCGTGTCCGCGGCATCGAAATCCGCGGCCACGCCACCCTTGAGGTGGGCCCGCACACGCTCGGCCCCCACTTCAGCCCGGAGGTGATCCGCCTCCACCCGGACCGCGTCCACACGTGGGGGCTGTGACCCGCCGGTTGTTTCAGCCTCGCCGGCGTTTGAGGCGCGGGTCCGGGCGGAGCCCAGGGTGCCGCGCAGCGGCGCTTCCGGCCCCGCCGGCGTGTGAGGCGCGCGGGGCCGGGGGCAGGGCTCCGGCAGCGGCTAGGCCCGGCCGCCCCGCTTCGCGGCATGGTTGGCGCGGCCCACCGCCGACTTCAGGCGCCAGTCGCGGCGGATCTCCGCCCGCATCCGCGCGTCCGTCTTCGCCACGATCCGCTGGTTCTCCCGCAGGAGCTTGCGGTAGCTCTCCAGCCGGCGTTCCGCGAGCTCCCCCGAGTCCACCGCGGCCAGCACCGCGCAGCCCGGCTCCGCCTCGTGCGCGCAGTCGTGGAAGCGGCAGCGTTCCGCGTAGTCCTCGATCTCCGAGAAGACCTGGCCGACCCCGGCCTCGGCGTCCCACAGCCCCACGCCCCGCAGGCCCGGGGTGTCGATCAGGACTCCGCCGCCCGGCAGGGCGAGCAGGTTGCGCGTGGTCGTCGTGTGGCGGCCCTTGCCGTCGACCTCGCGGGCCGCCTGGACCTCCATGACCTCCTCGCCGAGCAGCGCGTTGGCCAGCGTGGACTTCCCGGCGCCCGAGATGCCCAGCAGCACGCTCGTACCGCTGCCGACCATCGCGGCCAGGACGTCCGTACCCTCACCGGTCACGGAGGAGACGGTCAGCACTTGGACCCCCGGCGCGGTGGCCTCCACGTCCTCGACCAGGTGCCCGAGGGTCGCCGGGTCGGGGACCAGGTCCGCTTTGGTGAGGACGACCAGCGGCTGCGCCCCCGACTCCCAGGCCAGTGCCAGGAAGCGCTCGATGCGTCCGAGGTCGAGTTCCACGGCCAGCGATACGGCGATGATCGCGTGGTCGACGTTGGCGGCGAGGATCTGCCCCTCGGACCGCTGCGAGGAGGTGGACCGTACGAAGGCGGTGCGGCGCGGCAGGTACGCCTTCACGTAGCGCGGGTTGCCCGCGGCCTCGACGGCGGCCCAGTCGCCGGTGCAGATGACCCGGAGCGGGTCGTGCGGGGTGACGAAGGCGGTGTCGGCGCGGACGATGCCGTCGGCGGTCATGACGTCGCACTGGCCGCGGTCGACCCGTACGACCCGGCCGGGCAGGAGGCCCTGCTCGGCGTAGGGGGTGAATTCGGCCGCCCATGCGTCGTCCCAGCCGAAGGGGGCGAGAGCGTGCGAGGGGGAAGCCTGCGGGAAGGAAGAGAAAGAAGAGAAAGACAAGGGGAACCCTTCACAGGGTGGCCCCGGCAGTGCGCACTCGCTCGCTCAGCGGCGGCGGCGCGGGAAGAGGTGTGAGGTCAGCCGGAGACCACGGAAGTGACATTGATGGTCTTCTGAGTGCGGGCAGCGCCCTGCGCGATGACAGTCATCAATGAACTCACCTCCGGATCAATCACGCACTGGTGGTTCCCCACCGGTCGGCGGGAACGTCCCCACCGTAACAAGCCTCTTGGCCCGGGGGCCAATTGTTTTTCCGTTCCCCTTTTTTCGGCCGCCGCCGACCAGACGCGGCTCGCCAGGTTCCGCGCGACGATCCCCGCGCGCGTGGCCGGTACCAACATCGCCGCGGCCCGCTCCACCCCGCGTTGCTTGGGGTCCACGAGCCTTCGGTGGCGCTCCTCGTAGCGCCGGAACGCGCCCGCGTGGTCTTCGGGGCTCGCCGCCAGTTCTGCGGCCAGGGTGTACGCGCCCGCCATGGCCAGGGTGCTGCCGTCCCCGAACAGGGACACCGACGACGCGGCGTCTCCGAGCAGCGCGGTGCGCCCGTGCGACCAGCGGTCCATCCGTACCCTGCTGACGGCGTCGAAGTACAGCTCCTCCGTGGTCCGTACGCGCTCCAGCAGCTCCGGGATCCGCCAGCCGCCCCCCGCGTACGCGTCCCCGAGCAGCCGTTTGTGCGCGTCGGCGTCGCGGTGGTCGAAGTCCGGTACGGGGGCGGCGCGGTAGGCGAAGAACGCGAGGGAGTCGCCGCGCCGGGGGTGCACGGCGACCATCCGGCCCGGCGTGTTGTGGGCGACGACGGTGCGCGGATGCGGGGCGGGGGCGCCGCCGAGCGGCAGGGTGGCGACGTAGAGGCCCGCGTGGGCGACGAACCGGCTCTCGGGGCCGAAGACCTGCCTGCGGACGGTGGAGTGTTGGCCGTCCGCGCCGATGACGAGGCCGAAGCGGCGTGGCGGTGCGTGCCGGAACGTGACGTCCACGCCGTGCTCGTCCTGGTCGATCGTCGCGATGGAATCACCGAAGAGGAACTCGGCGTGGTCGCGGCTCGTTTCCTGGAGGATGGCGGCGAGGTCTCCCCGGCCGATCTCGACGTCCCGCCCGCCCGCGGCCGCGCCCGGGAGTGCGCCCAGGGAGAGGCCGCCGGTGCGCCGGCCCTCGGCGTTGACGAACCACAGGTCCGTCACGTCCGTGCCCGCCTCGCGCAGGCGCCGCGCGATCCCCATCCGCTCGGCGACGGCCACCGCCGGACCGCGGACGTCCACGGGGCTGCCGCTGGAGCGGACGCCCGGCGCGAGTTCCACCACGGTCGGCCGGAAGCCGTGCCTGGCCAGCCAGTAGGCGAGCGTGGGCCCGGCGATTCCGGCTCCGGAGATCAGTACGGTCTTGTCGTCCATAACGCCCCCTCACTTACCAACGGTCAGTTCAGACTGTAGGCATCTGCCCGCAAGTCAGGCAAGGAGATAGGCTCCATCGCGTGAATCAGTCCGAGAGCAGCAATTCCGAGACGAATTACGAGACGGCCCTTTTTGAGACGGCACCGCCTGAGACGGCACCGCCTGAGACGGCACCGGCCACTCGCGAGCGGATCCTGCGCGCGTCCATGGAGCTGTTCGGGGTCCGCGGTTTCCACGAGACCTCGCTGCGGGAGATCGCGGAGCGGGTCGGCGTCAGCAAGGCGGCGGTCCTCTACCACTTCCCCGGCAAGGCCGACATTCTGGGCGCGCTCGTGGAGCCGATGCTGAACGACCTGGCGGCGGCGATGGCCAACGCCGCGGCCGCCGGGCCGGGCCGGGCCCGCTGGGCGGCCATCGAGGGGATGCTCGACGTCTGGCTGGAGCACCGCTACCTGATCCGGCTGAACCTCCAGGACGTGGCCCTGGCCACCCCCGGGCCGGCCTTCGCCCGCTTCCGGGACGCCATGCTGCGGGCCAACGCGCTGGTGGCCGGGGCCGATCCGGATCTCGCGGGGCGAGTGCGGGCGGCGCAGGCCGTCGCGATGCTGTCCGACCCGGTGGTGCTGTTCGCCGACGCCCCGGTCGCCGCCCTGCGCGCGGCCGTACTGGACGGCGTACACCGGCTCCTGGACGGCACGGCGGAGCCGACGGCCGAGCCCCCGCCACCCGCCCGGGGCCGCCGCGGCCGCCCCGCCGCGATGAGCACGGCCATGATCGAAACCGCCCGCCGCATGCACGCCGCCGGCAGCAGCGCCGGCCTGATCGCCACCGCCCTCGGCGTCTCCCGGGCCACCGTCTACCGGCACCTGCCGCCCTCTGCGCCCTGAGCCGGGGTCACGGCCCGTACGAGGCTGCCGCGCGGCCGGAGCCGGCCCGTAGGTCGAGGGTGCGCGGGGAGGAGCCTTCGCGGAGGGGGTCCGGGACCTCGCAGCGGCCCACGCCGACCTCGCAGGTGACGCGGAAGGTGGTGGCCACGGGCACGGTGAGGGCGAGGCGGCCGGAGTCGACCTTCCCCGTCACCTGGTCCGGCGGGGCGGTGAAGGATGCCACGGCGCGGCCGGAGCCGACCCGGATGTCGGCCTGGGGGGAGGTGAGGTCGGCGCCGTGCAGGCGACCGGAGCCGACCTTCGCGCGCAGGGCGCCGCGGAGTCCGGTGATGTCCAGGCGGCCGGAGTCGATCTCCGCGTCCACGGTGCCGCCGAGGCTGCTGAGGGACACCCGGCCGGAGCCGGCCGTCACCTTCACCGGGATGTCGGCGGGGACGGTGATCCCCAGTTGGACCGAGCAGCCGGCCCCGGTGCCGATCCAGAAGCCCTCGCCCGGGCAGTGCGAGGTCAGCCGCAGGGTGTCGCCGAGCCAGCTCTCCTCGATGGTGGGCGCCTTCAGTGACCAGCTGACCTCGGCACGGTAGCCGACCTGTTGGTCCCCACGGGGGGCGACGGTGACATGCGCGTCGCCACTCACGATCTCCAGCGCGCTCACTCGGCGTCCGTCGCTGCCGCCCTGTAGGACCCGACTCTGCTGGGCCCGGTACGACCACGCCTGCCAGGCGACCGGCGTCAGGACGAGGAGCGCGCCGAGCAGCGCGGCGAGGGCCCAGGCGCGGCGGTGCCGGCGGCGCGGCCGTTCGGGCCGCGGCGCGTCGGGGCCCCTCACGGCGTGCCGTCCAGGAAGCGCAGGACCGCGAGGACCCGGCGGTGGTCGCCGTCGGTCGGGGGCAGGTCGAGTTTGGCGAAGATGCTGTTGATGTGTTTGGCCACCGCGCTTTCGCTGACGACGAGTTCGGCGGCGATGCCCGCGTTGGAGCGCCCCTCCGCCATCAGCGCGAGGACCTCCCGCTCGCGCGGGGTGAGCCGCTCCAGGGGGTCCGGGCCCGCCGCGGCGCAGCAGGAGCTGGGCGACGACCTGGGGGTCGAGCGCGGTGCCGCCGGCGGCGACGCGGCGCAGCGCGTCGACGAACTCCTCGACGTCGGCGACCCGTTGCTTGAGCAGGTAGCCGATGCCGGCGCCGCTGCGGGTGGCCAGCAGATCGGCGGCGTAGCGCTCCTCCACGTACTGGGAGAGCAGCAGTACCGCCGTGTCGGCGTGCTGTTGGCGGATCATCAGGGCAGCTCGTACGCCCTCGTCGGTGAAACCGGGCGGCATTCGTACGTCGACGAGGGCGAGTTGGGGACGGTGTTCCTCGACGGCGGCGAGCAGCCCCTCCGCGTCGCCGGTCTCGGCGGCCACCTCGAATCCGGCCATTTCGAGGACCTTCACGAGTCCTACGCGCAGCAGGACGGAGTCCTCGGCGATCACAGCCCGCACGGCAGCTCCACGGTGATGTCGGTCGGGCCCCCGAGGGGGCTGGTGATCATGATGGTTCCGTCGACCGACCCTACGCGCTTGCGCAGGCCGACCAGGCCGGTGCCGCGTGAGGGATCGGCTCCGCCGACGCCGTCGTCGGTGACGGTGATGCGCAGCAGCTCCCCGATGCGGCCTTGGCCTTGTATGCGTTCCACCCGTACCGAACAGCGCTCGGCCCGGGCGTGCTTGGCGACGTTGGCCAGGGCCTCGGACACCACGAAGTAGGCGACGGCTTCCACGGTGGGGCCCGGCCGGGTCGCGATGTCCACGGCCAACTCGACGGGGAACGGGGCCCGGGCGGCGATCCCGGACAGCGCCGCGTCGAGCCCGCGGTCCTCCAGTACGGCCGGATGCAGGCCCCGTACCAGGCTGTTGAGCTCCTCGATGGCCTCCTTCGCCTCACGGTGGGCCTCGTCGATGACGGCCCTGGCCTCCGGCGGCAGGTCGGTCAGGGTGGCGCGGGCGATGCCGAGGTTCATGGCGAGCGCGACGAGGCGTTGCTGGGCTCCGTCGTGCAAGTCCCTTTCGATGCGGCGGCGTTCGAGGTCGGCCGCGTCCAGGACGCCGGCCCGGCTCTCGGCGAGGTCCTCGACGCGGCGCTCCAACTCCCGGGACCGGTTGGGGCCGAGGAGGGCGGTCGCCGCGAAGGCGTCGAGGCGGGTGGAGAGTGCGGCGAGCCAGGGCGTGGAGAGCAGGAGGAGGGCGCCGCCGGTGGTGATCAGGTCGAGGTCGAGGTTCCAGTCGGAGCCCGGCAGTGCCCAGTCCCACGCGTACACGGTGGCGCCGGCGGCGCCGACGGCCCCGGAGAGCACCACCAGCGCCCCGGCCGCGGCGGCGAGCGGGCTGACGACGAGGTGGTAGCCGTACTGGCGCCAGGTCGCCTCGGAGCGCACCCGTTCGAGCATCCCGCGCGGGCTCCACCAGCGCTCCTGGCGCACGACACGCGGTATGTCGAGACCGAGCAGGGACCAGCAGCGGCTGCGCTGCAGGGTGGTGAGCAGCGGACCGAGCGCGAACAGCAGGAACAGTCCGACGGGGCTGGTGCCGGGCGGTACGACGGCGTGGGCCAGGCCGAGGAGGGCGGGCAGCGCCGCCGGGATCGCGGCCGCCGCGAAGGCGATGTTGCGCCTGGCCCACGCCGACCACGGTGCGTGCGCCGTGGTCCAGGTGTACGTACGCCTCAGCGCGCCGCGAAGTGCCATGCTCGTACGGTAATCGCCCTGGTCGGAGGCCTGCCATCACGTTGGTGCCCGGGCGGGGGTGTACCTGGCACCACCCCCGGTTCGGACGGTGGAGCTACTGATCGCGGCGGCCCGGCGGACGAGGCTGGTGGTGTGCCCGGGGGACGGACCGCCGGGCCGGAAGGAGACCCGCCGCCATGGCCCTCGTCGCCCCGCAGTTCCGCACCCGGCAGCTCGGCACCCGGCAGCTCGGCACCCGCCGGCCCTTCGGCACCCGGCGCGCGCCCCGGCTCTCCACGGTGTTCACGGGAGCCGGGTTGGCACTGCTGCCGTGGATGCTGGTGCTGGCGAAGACCGTGCCGCACACCACCGAGGTCTCCAACTGGTCCACCGCGTGGATCGGCCTGGACCTGATGCTGGCCGCCGGACTGACCGGGACCGGGATGCTGCTCCGCAAACGGGACCCCCGGGTCTCCCCGGTGGCCGCCGCGACGGCCGCGCTGCTGCTGATGGACGCCTGGTTCGACGTGACCACCTCGGCCGGAACCGCCGAACAGGGGATGGCGCTGCTGCTGGCGGTGGGAGCGGAACTGCCGTTGGCGATCGCGTGCGCCGCCGTGGCCGCCAGGCGCTAACCGAAGCGGACCGGTAGGTACTTGATGCCGTTGATGAAGTCCGAGCGCAGTCGGCGGACTTCACCGGCGAGCTCGAAGTCGGCGTGCCGTAGCAGCAGTTCGCGGATCAGCGCCTTGATCTGCGTACGGGCCAGGCCCGCGCCGAGGCAGAAGTGGGGGCCGCCGCCGCCGAAGGCGAGGTGATCGTTCGGGGTGCGGCGGACGTCGAAGGTGAAGGGGGCGTCGAAGACCTCCTCGTCGCGGTTGGCGGAGGTGTAGTACGTGACCACCTTCTGGCCCGCGGCGATCGGACGGCCGCGCAGCACGGTGTCGCGGGTGGCGGTGCGCCGGAAGTTGTGGATCGAGCCGCCCCACCGGAGGAACTCCTCGGTGGCGGAGTTCCACAGTGCCTCGTCCTTCGGGGACGCGGCGAGTTCCGCGCGGGCGGCGGGGTGTTCGGCCAGGGCCAGCACGGTGGCGGAGAGCAGGTTGCGCGTGGTCTCGTTGCCCGCGACGCAGAGCAGCACGAAGAACATGTTGATCTCGTGCTGGGTGAGCCGGTCCCCGTCCACCTCTGCGTGGACCAGGGTCGACAGGATGTCCTCGCGCGGGTGGGCGCGCCGGTCGGCGGCCAGGGCGTCGCAGTAGGCGTAGATCTCGGCGGCCGCGAGGTCGCTGTCGTGGCGGCCCGCCGAGAGCTCCGGATCCTGGCCGCCGGCCATCCGGTTGCTCCAGTCGAAGATCAGCCGCTCGTCGCCGGGCGGTACGCCGACCATCTCGCAGATCGTCTGGATCGGCAGCCAGGCCGCCACCTCGGAGACGAAGTCCATGTCCCGGCCGGGAGTGACCGCCTCCTCCACGAGGGACACCGCGCGCTGCCCGATCCGGGCGGCGAGCCGGCGTACCGTCCGGGGCGTGAAGCCCGCGCTGACCAGGGCGCGGTAGCGGGAGTGGCGCGGGGCGTCCATGCCGAGGAGGACCAGGCGCAGGGACTCCAGGGACTCGGGGCTCTGGTCGCGGACCATGAAGGAGCCGAGTTCGGTGGACCACAGTTCGGGGTCTCGGCTGATCGCCTTGACGTCGGCGTGCCGGGTGACGGCGTAGAAGCCCTCGTGGGGGCCGGGGATCTCGTGCCAGTGCACGGGGTCCTCCCGGCGCAGCCTGGTGAACTGCTCGTGCGGGACCCCGCGGGCCCAGGTGTCTTCGAGCAGGTCCACTTCGCCGGTGGGGATCATGATCCGCTTCCCTTCGAGGACGACTTCAGGAGGGCTCCGAGGGCTTCCACGACGAGGGCGTCGGGGATGCCGTGGGGGTCGAGGCGGTGCTGCATCGCGAGGCCGAGGAGGAGGCCCAGTACGAGGGCGCCGGTCTCCTCCGGCGGACGGGGCAGGGGCGTGCCGGTGGCTTCGGCCCAGTCGGCGAGGCCCTCGCCGAGCTGGGCGCGGATCTCGGCGTAGCGCTGGGCGAGTTGCGTACCGATGAGCGGGCCGCGGGCGCCGTGCAGCCACAGCTCCGCCTCCAGGAGCAGCCAGGAGTTCCCGTGGTCGGGGTGCGGGCGGGTGAGGCTGCCCCACATGGCCTCGAAGTGCGTGGCGGGATCCGCCGGGTCCGCACTGGCCGCGATCTCGGCGGCGAGCTCCTCGGCGGTGCGCTCCTTCCAGACCTCCAGCAGGGCGAGCAGCAGGCCCTCCTTGCCTCCGAAGTGGCTGTAAAGCGCCCCGGTGGTCCGCCCGGCGGCCTCGGCGACGGCCTCGGCCGACACGGCGTGGAAGCCCTTGCGGGCGAAGAGCTCGGCGGCGGCGTCGATGAGCCGCCCCCTGGTCTGCGACTTCCGCTGCGCTTGTGCCCGCCGTGGGGGCGCCTGCGGCGGGCCCGGTGGGGCAACGGCCCGCTTCGGCCGGGGGGCCGGGGGTGTCGGCTCCTGTCCGTCCGCGGTCATCCCGCCCCGGGGCATCCCGTCCGGGTGCGCCCGGGTCGCCCGCGCCCCGTTCGCCCGCTCCGACGGGCGGGGCGGGTCCGGCTGCGCCTGCGGCGTGCGGAGGTGGGACGGGGGCTGCGACACGGGACCTCCAGGCGCTTATATCGGCTTCCCGATATAAGTTGCGCCCGGGACTGACGATCCGTCAATCCCCGTGCGGGTACCGGGTTCGGACGGTGTCCGATGCGGCCGGGACGGCGACGCGTCCGGTGGCCGGCCCGGCCCCATGGCTCCCTGGAGATCCCCGCCGACGCCGACGGGCAGCCCCACGTGGAGCCGCCCTCCCCGGCGGGCTGCGGATCGCGTGGGACACACAGGAGGCCATCCGCTCCTTCGACCCGTCCTGGACCCGCTCCTCCGGCGACGGCCGCGCCGGGCCGGCCTTCCTGTGCGACTCCCCCGCCGAGGTGGACGCGGTGCACGCAGACCTGACGGCTCGGCGGGTCCCCCCAAGATCGATGGCGGTAGGGTCACCACATCCGTTGACACCAGGGGGAGTTGAGAAGTGACGGACACACTTGGGCAGCCGGATCCGGGGAGGATTCCACCGAGGCCGGCGGAGCCGCCGTACGTGGCGCCCATGGGGCCGGTGGCGCCCTTGGGTCCCGTGCCGCAGGCCGCGCCGTCCGGCCACCCGCCGCGCTGGGCGTGGTGGGTGATCGGGATCGTGATCCCGGTGGTGGGCACGGTGGCGACGGTGTTCGCCACCTCGGAGAAGAACGACACGTCGCCGCCGCCCGCCAGGGGCGCCACGGCTCCGGCGACGAACGGCTCCGCCTCGCCCGAGCCGTCCGCCTCGCCGTCACGGTCGGCCTCCGGGCGCTCCGTCGCCCCCTTGGCCAGTCCGTCCTCGGCGTCCCCGAGCGCATCGGCAACCGGCCCGGACCTGTCGGCGCCGGCGGGCTACCAGCCGCACCAGGGCAGGTGGGGTGTCGCGCCTCCGGTCTGCGGCGAGACCCTGCTCGTCGATCTCGACGCGGGCGTGTCCACGTCCGTGAAGGTGAAACAGGCCGGGGACGGCGGGTCCGCGGAGCAGACCGCCACCACCGAGCTGGAGTACCGGCCGAAGTCCTTGGGGTGCAGCACCAACGGCGACGCGCCCGGCTACATGGAGCTGCTGTCGGCCACGGGCCGCCAGGTGGGAGTGCTGCGCGCGGGGCAGCCCCAGACGTTCGAGAACTGCCGGGCCGCGGCGGGAACCGGTTTCGGGCCCGTTCAGCTGGGTGGCTCCGCGGCGAAGGAACGCGGTCTGGTGAAGGGCGCCGCCGTGTGCTCCGTCACCAACCAGGGCTCGGTCGCCATGGCCCTCATCGAGGAGGTCAGCAACGAGTACACCCCGACGGTGAGCGGCCGGCTCATCGTCTGGTCCAAGGACTGAGCCCGGGCGCCGGGGGTCAGTGCTTGCGCAGGCGCGACGAGTAGTCCTCCGGCGGCAGGAACTTCGACCACCGCTCCGGGAACTCCGACGGCATCGCGCTGTCCTCGTCGTCCTCCGACTCGCCCTCGGCCAGGGCCCGCCAGGCGGCCGCCCGCGCGATCAGCTGGGCGGCCTCGGCCTCCCGCGCGCGCTCGTTCGCCTCGCGGGCCGCCGCCGTGGCCACCGACGGCCAGACCCTGTCGATGGCGGCGTTCACGGCCGCGCCCACCAGCACAGCGAAGGCCGAGATGCCGATCCAGAGGAGGATGGCCACCGGGGCGGCCAGCGAACCATAGATCGTGGGGCCCTCCACCGTGTTCGTGAGGTAGATCCGCAGCAGGAAGGAGCCCAGCACCCACATCGCCAGGGCCACCAGCGCGCCCGGCACGTCCTCGATCCACGGCGAGCGCACCGGCACCGACACGTGGTAGAGGGTCGTCAGGAAGACGATGGACAGCAGGGTGACGGTCGGCCAGTAGAGGATCGCGATCACGTTCGTGCCCCAGGGCACCAGCCGCACCACCGCGTCCGGCCCCACCACCATCAGCGGCAGCACGATCGCGCCGATCAGCAGCGCGATGATGTACAGCAGGAAGGCCAGCAGCCGGGTCTTGACGATGCCGCGCTGGCCGTCGAGGCCGTACATCACGGTGATGGTGTCGATGAAGACGTTGACGGCGCGCGAGCCCGACCACAGGGCGAAGGCGAAGCCGAGCGAGATCAGGTCCGGGCGGCCGCGCCCGGTGACGTCGTCCAGCATCGGTTTCGCGATGTCGTTGACGCCCCGGTCGGAGAGGACGGTGCCGACCGCGCCCAGGATGTTCTCCTCGATGCTCTGCACCGACTGGGTGTTCGTCCAGCCGTCCACGTAGCCGAGCAGGCCCAGCAGGCCGAGGAAGAGCGGGGGCAGCGAGAGCAGCGTGAAGAACGCCGCCTCGGCCGCGAGCCCGAGGATCCGGTACTCGATGCACGAGTTGACGGTGTCCTTCAGCAGCAGCCAGCCCATTTTCCGCTTCGACACGTTGCGGTACAGGGCACGGGCCCGGTGGAGCCGTCCAGGGCGTCCCGGGATCCGCTCGGGTGTTTCTTTTGCTGGCTGCACGTCCTTACGGTATCCGCATGGCAGCCACCACCCACACAGTCACCAATCAGGCCCCGCCCCTCGTGGGCCACGACGTCTACGGAGGCGACCGGGCGCTCACCGAGGGCGTCGAGCGCCACCTCGCCTCCGCGGCGCCCGAACTCCTCGGCGAGGTGCGGCAGGAGCTCACCACGCTCGGGCTGTCCGCCGGTTCGGCGCAAGCCCAGGAGTGGGGTGCGCAGGCGAACGAGAATCCGCCGAAGCTCCGCACGCACGACCGGTACGGGAACCGGATCGACGAGGTGGAGTTCCACCCGGCCTGGCATCGGCTGCTCGGGAAGGCCGTGACCTCCGGGCTGACCGACGCCTGGGGGCGCCCGGCCGGGCATCTGCGCCGCGCCGCAGGGTTCTTCGTGTGGTCGCAGGCCGAGGCGGGACACGGCTGCCCGATCTCGATGACGCACGCCGCCGTGCCGGCGCTGCGGACCGACCCGGAGTTGGCCGCCGAATGGGAGCCTCGGCTGACCTCGCACGTGTACGAGGAGGGGCTGCGGCCGGCCGCCGAGAAGGGCGGCGTGCTCTTCGGCATGGGGATGACGGAGAAGCAGGGCGGCAGCGACGTACGGGCGAACACGACGACGGCGACGCCGCTCGACGCGTCGGGCGAGTACCTGCTGACCGGCCACAAGTGGTTCTGCTCGGCCCCGATGTGCGACGGGTTCCTGGTGCTGGCGCAGGCGCCCGGGGGGCTGACCTGCTTCCTGGTGCCGCGGGTGCTGCCGGACGGTACGCGCAACGTCTTCGCGATCCAGCGGCTGAAGGACAAGCTGGGCAACAAGTCGAACGCGTCGAGCGAGGTGGAGTTCGACGGGACCTGGGCGCGGCGGGTGGGCGAGGAGGGCCGCGGCGTGCGGACCATCATCGAGATGGTCGCTGCGACCCGGTTGGACTGTGTGATCGGCTCGGCCTCGCTGATGCGGCAGGCCCTGACGCAGGCCGTTCACCATTCAGAGCACCGCTCCGCTTTCGGAGCGCCGCTCATCAAGCAGCCGCTGATGCGCAACGTGCTCGCCGACCTCGCCCTGGAGTCGGAGGCGGCCACCACCCTGACCCTGCGGCTCGCGGCCGCCTACGACGCCGGCACCGAGCAGGAGAAGGCCTTCCTGCGCCTCGCGGTGCCCGTCGCGAAGTACTGGGTGACCAAGCGCTGTACGCCGATGGTCGCGGAGGCCCTGGAGTGTCTGGGCGGCAACGGGTACGTCGAGGAGTCCGGCCTGCCCAGACTGCTGCGCGAATCCCCGCTGAACTCCATCTGGGAGGGCTCGGGCAACGTCCAGGCCCTCGACGTGCTCCGCGCGCTCCAGCGCGAGCCTCAGGCCCTCGGCGCCTTCCTCCAGGAGGTCGGCCTCGCCCGGGGCGCGGACCACCGGCTGGATTCGGCCATCAAGGACCTGCTGACGGAGCTCGCCGACCTGGAGGGCATCGAGGCGCGGGCCCGCCGGGTGGTGGAGCGCATGGCGCTCGTGCTCCAGGGCTCGCTGCTGCTGCGGTGGGCTCCGCCCGAGGTGGCGGACGCGTTCTGCGCCTCGCGGCTGGGCGGCGACTGGGGCGCGGCCTTCGGCACGCTGCCGCACAGCCTCGACCTCGGCACGATCGTGGAACGGGCGCGGATCGCGGGCTAGGAAGGGAGCCGCCGGGCTCCTCGTACGGTCCCCAAACCGCTCCGAGCCGGGATCCGAGCCCGTTGACCGGAACAGAGGTGGCGCCGCGCCGACTCGGCACCACCTCTGAGCCGATGAGCCCCGAGGAGGAGCTGTCACGCCGTCTGGCGGCGTCCGGACAGTTTCGGTCGACCGACCGGGACTTGGCGAGAGTTGCATGACGTTGCAACCTTTGAGTCGACAGTCGCCCTTCGGGTGTCGGGGGAAACGGCACCGGAGGACCATCCGGGCGGCTCGCTCAGTACGTCCTGTTCGACGGGGAGGTTCCGGTGGCCAGTACCACAGGCAGCGCGGTCGACGCGGCACGCATCTCGGCCATGGACGCGCGGGAGGCCGCGCGTCTGCTCAAGGGCGTACGGGAGGCGGCGCTGGCCGGGGCCCGACCACCCGCCGCGCCCAGACCGGAGATCGCCGAGTCCTGGCGCCGGATGATGGCCGGCGGGGTGCATCCGGACCGGGACGCGCGCTCGCGGATGCTCTCGGCCGCCGAGACCGAGGAGCGGCGGCACGTCTCGCCGCTGCGGGAGATCCTGCCGGTGCTCCGGGAGGGGCTGCTGCCCGCCCTGGACGAGGCCCTGCACATCATGGTCGTCGCCGACGCCGACGGGCGGCTGCTGTGGCGGGAGGGCCACTCCTCCATCCTGCGCAAGGCGGACCGGCTCGGCTTCGCGGTCGGGGCCGACTGGGACGAGGCCGTGGTCGGGACCAACGGGGTGGGCACGGCGCTCGTGGCCCGGCGGCCCGTCCAGGTGTTCTCGGCGGAACACTTCGTCTCCAGCCACCACGACTGGACCTGCGCGGGCGCGCCCGTACGCGACCCGCGCGACGGTCGCCTGCTGGGCGTGGTCGACGTCAGCGGGCCGCTGGCCACCATGCACCCGGCGACGCTGTCGTGGGTGAGCTCGGTGGCCAGGCTCGCCGAGCGGGAGCTGCGGATCAGGCACCTGGAGTCGCTGGAGCGGCTGCGGGCGGTCGCGGCCCCGCTGCTGGCCCGGCTGCCGGGACGGGCGCTCGCGGTGGACCAGAACGGCTGGACGGCCGCCGTCACGGGCCTGGTGCCCACCGAGCGGATCCCGCTGCCGAAGGGTTTCGGGCCGGGCCGGGCGTGGGTGCCGCAGCTCGGCGACTGCGCGGTGGAGCCGCTGCCGGGCGGCTGGCTGCTGCGGATCGCGCAGGACCGTACGAGCACGGCCGTGACCCGGGTCGTCCTCGACCTCAGCCGGGCGGGAGCCTGCTCGGCGACGGTCTACGGGGCCGCCGGAAGCTGGGCGCAGGAGCTCAGCCCGCGCCACGCGGAGCTGCTGTTCCTGCTGGCGGAGAGCCCGCGGGGCCGCTCGGCGGCGGATCTGTCGACGGAGCTGTTCGGGGATCCGACCCGCACGGTGACGGTCCGGGCGGAGATGTCCCGCGTACGCCGCCACCTCGCGGGCGTGCTGGCCCACCGGCCGTACCGCTTCGCGCAGGACGTGGAGGTGGAGCTGATCCGTCCGCAGGATCCCGCGACGCTGCTCCCGCACTCCACGGCCCCCTCGGTGATCCGGGCCCGGCTGGGGCGGAGGGGACCGGCCGTGATTCCCTGAGGTGCATGAGCACCATCACACTCACCACGTGGTCCCTCGAAATGAACGCGCCGGACGATCTGGTCCCGGCGACCGTCCCGGGTCCCGAGATCACCATCTCGCGGGCGGAGGTCCCGTCCCCGGAGTTCAGCCGCTTCCTGTACGCCTCGGTGGGCGGCGACATCCACTGGACGGACCGGCTGTCCCTGACCCGCGCGCAATGGGTGGAGCAGCTCGGGCGTCCGGGGGTGGAGACGTGGGTGGCGTACGACCGCGGCACGCCGGCGGGGTACGTGGAGCTCGACCCGCAGGACGACGGTGTGGTGGAGATCATGTACTTCGGCCTGCTCCCGGACTTCCGGGGCCGCCGGATCGGTGGACACCTGCTGACGGTGGGCGTGGCCCGGGCCTGGTCCCTCGCGGAACGCTGGCCGGAGCGGACCCCGACCCGTCGGGTCTGGGTGCACACGTGCAGCCAGGACGGCCCGACGGCGATGGACAACTACCAGCGCCGCGGCTTCAAGGTCTTCAAGACGGAAACCTCCGAGAAGGAAGCCACCCCGACCCCTGGCCCCTGGCCGGGCGCGTAACCCGTCCCCGGGGGGTGAGCCGCCCGGCCCCGGGCCCCTAGCCGGGCCCCTGCCCCCTCCAGCGGAGCCGCCCGCCCCGGCGCCCCCGACCTGGTGCCTACCCCCTCCGGGGAAGCCGCCCGCCCCGGTCCCTGACCGGGCACGTCTCCGCCCTCGGGGGTGCGGCCGCTGCGCGGGGCCTCCCCCACCCCGCCCCTTCCCTAAACTTGGGGCTCTGCCCCAAGACCCCGTTCCCGGGGCTCCGCCCCCGGACCCCGCGCCTCAATCGCCGGCGAGGCTGGATCTTGGCTGATGCCGTCCGCTGCCCGCAGGGCAGTTTTCAGCCCCGCCGGCGTTTGAGGCGCGGGGGGTCGGGGGGTGACCCCGATCACGCCATCCCATCATCCGGGACGACTTCGTCCGGATGATGGACAGTAGTGGACTCCTCCAATCGGCACATGACACGCTTCCGCCATGAATGGAGCTGGAATTGCCTTGGTGAGTCGGCGGCACGTCGACCTCGGCCGCATGTCCAGCGCCATCTGTCCGGCGTGCTGACGGAACCAGCAACCGCCGCACATCGCCACAATCCCGGCATCGTCGCCGTGGAAGTGTCGATCACCGCAGCCCCCTGAAGGCCGAATTCCGCCCCGCCCTGTCCGCCGGCAACCCCGGCGAAGGCGCGGCGATCAGCCGCACCCGCTCAGCGTCGTCAGTGCTTGTGCCGGGGGCCACGCCACCACCGCCCCCTGTTCTGCCTGCCCTCCGCCCCGAGCCGCCGAAGAAGGACGTACCGCCATGGCCGCCACCCCCGAAACGCCCGCAGCCGCAGCTCCCGCAGCCGCCGCGCGCCGCAAGACCGGCCGTCACCGCGGCGAGGGTCAGTGGGCCGTCGGACACCACACGCCCCTCAACGGCAACGAGCAGTTCAAAAAGGACGACGACGGTCTCAATGTGCGGACGCGCATCGAGAACATCTACTCCAAGACGGGCTTCGACTCGATCGACCCCAACGACCTCCGCGGCCGTATGCGCTGGTGGGGCCTCTACACCCAGCGCAAGCCCGGGATCGACGGCGGCAAGACCGCGATCCTGGAGCCGGAGGAGCTGGACGACAAGTACTTCATGCTGCGCGTCCGCATCGACGGCGGCCGGCTGACCACCGAGCAGCTCCGCGTCATCGGCGAGATCTCCGAGGAGTTCGCGCGCGGCACCGCCGACCTCACCGACCGCCAGAACGTGCAGTACCACTGGATCCGGATCGAGGACGTCCCGGAGATCTGGCGCCGCCTGGAGGCCGTCGGCCTGTCCACCACCGAGGCCTGCGGTGACACGCCCCGCGTCATCCTCGGTTCGCCCGTGGCCGGCATCGCCCAGGACGAGATCATCGACGGCACCCCCGCCATCGACGAGATCTACCGCCGCATCGTCGGCAACCCGGACTTCTCGAACCTGCCCCGCAAGTTCAAGTCCGCGATCTCCGGCTCGCCGCTGCTCGACGTGGCGCACGAGATCAACGACATCGCGTTCGTGGGCGTGAACCACCCCGAGCACGGCCCCGGCTTCGACGTCTGGGTCGGCGGCGGTCTCTCCACCAACCCCAAGCTGGGCGTCCGCCTGGGCACCTGGGTCTCGCTCGACGAGGTCCCGGACGTGTACGAGGGCGTCATCTCGATCTTCCGCGACTACGGCTACCGCCGGCTGCGCACCCGCGCCCGCCTGAAGTTCCTCGTCGCCGACTGGGGCCCGGCCAAGTTCCGCCAGGTCCTGGAGGACGAGTACCTGAAGCGCAAGCTGACCGACGGCCCCGCGCCCGAGCAGCCCAGCGGCCAGTGGCGCGACCACGTCGGCGTGCACCAGCAGCAGGACGGCAAGTTCTACGTCGGCTTCGCACCCCGTGTCGGCCGCGTCGACGGCGCCACCCTGACCAAGATCGCGGATGTCGCCGAGCAGCACGGTTCCGGCCGGCTGCGCACCACCGCCGAGCAGAAGATGATCGTCCTCGACATCGAGGCCGACCAGGTCGACTCGGTGGTCGCGGCCCTGGAGGCGCTGGACCTGCGGGTCAAGCCGTCCCCGTTCCGTCGCGGCACGATGGCCTGCACCGGCATCGAGTTCTGCAAGCTGGCCATCGTCGAGACCAAGGCGCGCGGCGCCTCGCTGATCGACGAGCTGGAGCGCCGCCTGCCGGAGTTCGCCGAGCCGCTCACCATCAACATCAACGGCTGCCCGAACGCCTGCGCCCGTATCCAGGTGGCGGACATCGGTCTCAAGGGCCAGCTGGTCCTGGACGACGACGGCAACCAGGTGGAGGGCTACCAGGTCCACCTGGGCGGCGCCCTCGGCCTGGAGGCCGGTTTCGGCCGCAAGGTCCGTGGCCTCAAGGTCACCTCGGCCGGTCTGCCGGACTACGTCGAGCGGGTCGTCACGCGCTTCGAGGAGCAGCGTGAGGACGGCGAGCGCTTCGCGGCCTGGGTGGGTCGCGCCAAGGACGAGGACCTCTCGTGAGCGAGCGCGCCGCACCGTTCTACTGCCCGTACTGCGGCGACGAGGACCTGTTTCCGAACGAAACCGGCCATGGCGCCTGGGAATGCAGGGCCTGCAACCGAGCCTTCCAGCTGAAGTACCTCGGGCTGCTGGCCCGGGGCGTTCAGTCGAACACCGCTGGAGGGGACGAGATATGACCACCACTCAAGACGCCGGTCTCACGGCCGCGGAACTCAAGGCGCTGGCCGAGCAGGCGGGCCGGGACCTGGAGGACGCCTCCGCGCTGGAGATCCTCACCTGGGCGGCCGAGACCTTCGGCAAGAAGTTCGCCGTGACCTCCTCCATGGAGGACGCGGTCGTCGCCCACCTCGCGTCCCGCGCCTTCCCCGGCGTGGACGTGGTCTTCCTCGACACCGGCTACCACTTCGAGGAGACCATCGGCACCCGTGACGCGGTCGAGGCCGTGATGGACGTCAACGTCATCACGCTCACCCCGCGCCAGACGGTGGCCGAGCAGGACGCGGAGTACGGCCCGAAGCTGCACGACCGCGACCCCGACCTGTGCTGCGCGCTGCGCAAGGTCAAGCCGCTGGAAGAGGGCCTGACCGCGTACGACGCATGGGCGACGGGCCTGCGCCGCGACGAGTCCCCGACCCGGGCGAACACCCCGGTCGTCGGCTGGGACGAGAAGCGGCAGAAGGTCAAGATCTCGCCCATCGCCCGCTGGACCCAGGACGACGTGGACGCGTACGTCGCCGAGCACGGCGTACTCACCAACCCGCTGCTGATGGACGGTTACGCCTCCGTCGGTTGCGCCCCCTGCACCCGCCGCGTGGCGGAGGGCGAGGACGCGCGGGCCGGCCGTTGGGCCGGACGCGGCAAGACCGAGTGCGGACTGCACGGCTGATGACGACCAGCGAAGAACTTACGGAGACAGAGCAGATGAGCGTGAGCGACCAGGGCGCCACCGTGTGGCTGACCGGGCTGCCGAGCGCGGGCAAGACCACCATCGCCTACGCGCTGGCCGAGCGGCTGCGCGCCGACGGCCACCGCGTGGAGGTGCTCGACGGGGACGAGATCCGCGAGTTCCTCTCCGCCGGCCTGGGCTTCAGCCGCGAGGACCGGCACACCAACGTGCAGCGGATCGGCTTCGTCGCCGAGCTCCTCGCGAGCAACGGCGTCAAGGCGCTGGTCCCGGTGATCGCGCCGTTCGCGGACAGCCGTGACGCCGTCCGGGGGCGCCACGCGGCCGCCGAGACGAACTACCTCGAAGTGCACGTGGCCACCCCGGTCGAGGTGTGCTCCGAGCGTGACGTGAAGGGCCTGTACGCCAAGCAGGCGGCGGGCGAGATCTCCGGTCTGACCGGGGTCGACGACCCGTACGAGGCGCCGGAGTCCCCGGACCTCCGTATCGAGTCGCACACGCAGACCGTCCAGGAGTCGGCTTCGGCCCTGTACGCGCTGCTCACCGAGAGGGGTCTGGCATGACGACGACCGTCGCACACGTCCACGACGAGACGGACGCGCCCTACGCGCTGTCGCACCTCGACGCCCTCGAGTCCGAGGCCGTGCACATCTTCCGCGAGGTGGCGGGCGAGTTCGAGAAGCCGGTGATCCTTTTCTCCGGCGGCAAGGACTCCATCGTCATGCTGCACCTGGCGCTGAAGGCGTTCGCGCCGGCGCCGGTCCCGTTCACGCTGCTGCACGTCGACACGGGCCACAACTTCCCCGAGGTGCTGGAGTACCGCGACCGCACGGTCGAGAAGCACGGGCTGCGCCTGCACGTGGCGTCCGTCCAGGACTACATCGACGCGGGCAAGCTGCGCGAGCGCCCGGACGGCACCCGCAACCCGCTGCAGACCGTCCCGCTGACCGAGGCGATCCAGCAGCTGAAGTTCGACGCCGTCTTCGGCGGCGGCCGCCGCGACGAGGAGAAGGCCCGCGCCAAGGAGCGCGTCTTCTCCCTGCGCGACGAGTTCTCCCAGTGGGACCCGCGCCGCCAGCGCCCCGAGCTGTGGCAGCTCTACAACGGCCGCCACGCGCCCGGCGAGCACGTGCGCGTCTTCCCGCTCTCGAACTGGACCGAGCTGGACGTCTGGCAGTACATCGCCCGCGAGGGCATCGAGCTGCCGGAGATCTACTTCGCCCACGAGCGCGAGGTCTTCCTGCGCAACGGCATGTGGCTGACCGCCGGCGAGTGGGGCGGCCCGAAGGAGGACGAGACGCCCGAGACGCGTCTCATCCGCTACCGCACCGTCGGTGACATGTCCTGCACCGGCGCCGTCGACTCCGACGCCGCCACGCTGGACGCAGTGATCGCCGAGATCGCCGTCTCCCGCCTCACCGAGCGGGGTGCCACCCGCGCCGACGACAAGATGTCCGAGGCCGCGATGGAAGACCGCAAGCGCGAAGGGTACTTCTAGAAATGACCAGCACCACCGATCAGGTCGCCGGCCTGGACGACCTCGCGGCGACCACCCTGCTGCGCTTCGCGACCGCCGGTTCCGTCGACGACGGCAAGTCCACCCTGGTGGGCCGGCTGCTGCACGACTCCAAGTCGGTCCTGACGGACCAGATGGAGGCCGTCGAGGCGGTGTCCCAGGCCCGTGGCCAGGAGGCCCCCGACCTCGCACTGCTCACCGACGGTCTGCGGGCCGAGCGTGAGCAGGGCATCACCATCGACGTCGCGTACCGCTACTTCGCCACCGCGCGCCGCCGGTTCATCCTCGCGGACACCCCGGGGCACGTGCAGTACACCCGGAACATGGTCACCGGCGCCTCCACCGCCGACCTGGCCGTGGTCCTGGTCGACGCCCGCAACGGAGTGATCGAGCAGACCCGCCGGCACGCGGCCGTCGCCGCGCTGCTGCGCGTCCCGCACGTGGTCCTGGCCGTCAACAAGATGGACCTGGTGGGCTACGAGGAGTCGGTCTTCGCGAAGATCGCGGAGGAGTTCACCGCGTACGCCTCCGACCTGGGCGTCCCGGAGATCACCGCGATCCCGATCTCGGCCCTGGCCGGGGACAACGTGGTGGACCCGTCCGCGAACATGGACTGGTACGGCGGCCCGACGGTGCTGGAGCACCTGGAGACCGTGCCCGTCAGCCACGACCTCACCGCCTGCCCGGCGCGTTTCCCGGTGCAGTACGTGATCCGTCCGCAGTCCGCCGAGCACCCCGACTACCGCGGCTACGCGGGCCAGATCGCATCCGGCGTGCTGCGCGTCGGCGAGGCCGTCACGGTGCTGCCGTCGGGCCGTACGAGCACGATCGTCGGCATCGACGCGCTCGGCGAGAGCGTCGACATCGCCTGGGCACCCCAGTCGGTGACGCTGCGCCTCGCGGACGACATCGACATCTCGCGCGGCGACCTGATCGCGCCGTCCGCGAACGCCCCGGCCACCACGCAGGACGTCGAGGCGACGGTCTGCCACGTGGCCGACCAGCCCCTGGCCGTCGGCGCCCGGGTGCTGATCAAGCACACGACGCGCACGGTCAAGGCGATCGTCAAGGAGATCCCCTCGCGGCTGACCCTGGACGACCTGTCCCAGCACCCGAACCCCGGGCAGCTGGTGGCCAACGACATCGGCCGCGTGGTCGTCCGTACGGCCGAGCCGCTCGCGCTCGACGCGTACGCCGACTCGCGCCGCACCGGGTCCTTCCTGCTGATCGACCCGGCCGACGGCACCACCCTCGCCGCGGGCATGGCGGGCGAGTCCTTCGCCTCCAAGGCCGAGACGACCGTGCAGGCGGACGAAGAAGGCTGGGACTTCTAGATCATGCTCGCCGATCTCTACTCCACCTTCGCGAAGGAGGGCGGCCGCGTGGGCAGCGGCGCCCTCGGCAGCGGTCAGGGAGGGGTGGCGCGATGTGCGCGATGACGTACGTGCACCGCATGCGCGCCCACACCCCCCACGAGCCGTACCCGCCCTTGCTCCACGAACGAAGACGTGCGTCATGAGATGACGACGTCACGAGAGGAAGTCCTCCCGTGCCTGCCACCGGTAACACCCGCAACACCCTTCTCCGCCGCGGCGCAGTCGCCGCGACCCTGCCGCTGCTGATCGGCGCTCTCGCCTCCTGCGGCTACGGGTCCCAGGCCGACAAGGCCGAGGACAAGAAGGCCAGCGTCGCCGAGACCGGTGGCGAGAAGCTGTCGGCTTCCGAGGTGCGGATCGGGTACTTCCCGAACCTGACGCACGCGACCGCTCTGGTCGGTCTTCAGGAGGGCCTGATCCAGAAGGAGTTGGGCGACACCGCGATCAAGCCGCAGGCCTTCAACGCCGGCCCGTCCGAGATCGAGGCCCTCAACGGCGGCTCTCTCGACATCGGCTTCATCGGC
>NZ_JBHWJY010000088.1:0-35462 GCF_042731135.1 Streptomyces sp. NPDC059874 | reverse complement strand
GCAGGACGAGCGCGCAACCATGGCTCAGCAGCCGGGATGACCCTCAGTGCGCGAGGACGAGGAGACGCCCCGGAGGGACACCGCGGACCAACCCGACAGGGCAAGACCCCGCCCGCGGGAACCAACCCAGCCCCGCCGGCGATTGAGGCGCGGGGCGGACCCGAGGGCCGAGATCCCGCCCGGGGGGACCGTCTCAGCCCCGCCGGCGATTGAGGCGCGGGGCACGGGGGCAGCGCACCCGCAAAGGGCTACAGCCGCTCGATGATCGTCACGTTGGCCTGCCCGCCCCCCTCGCACATGGTCTGGAGCCCGAAGCGCCCCCCCGTGCGCTCCAGTTCGTGGAGGAGGGTGGTCATCAGCTTGACCCCCGTCGCGCCCAGCGGATGCCCCAACGCGATCGCGCCGCCGTTGACGTTGACACGGTCGGGGTCGGCTCCGGTCTCCTTCAGCCACGCCAGGACCACCGGCGCGAACGCCTCGTTGATCTCCACCAGGTCGATGTCGGAGAGGGACATGCCGGTCTTCTTCAGCGCGTACGCCGTCGCCGGGATCGGCGCGGACAGCATGCGGATCGGGTCCTCGCCCCGTACCGAGAGGTGGTGGATGCGGGCCCGCGGCCGCAGGCCGTGTTCGCGGACCGCGCGCTCGGAGGCGAGGAGCATCGCCGCCGCGCCGTCGGAGACCTGGGAGGACACCGCCGCCGTGATGGTGCCGCCCTCGACCACCGGCTTGAGGCCGGCCATCTTCTCCAGGGTCGTGTCCCGGCGGGGGCCCTCGTCCACCGTCACGTCCCCGTACGCCACCGTCTCACGCGAGAACCGCCCCTCGTCGATGGCCCGCAGCGCCCGCTGGTGGGAACGGAGCGCGAACTCCTCCATGTCCCGGCGGGTGATGCCCCACTTCTCGGCGATCAGCTGCGCGCCGTGGAACTGGTTCACCGGGGCGTCGCCGTAACGGGCCCGCCAGCCTTCCGAGCCCGCGTACGGCCCCTCGGTGAAGCCCAGCGGTTCGGCCGCCTGCCGCGAGGCGAAGGCGATCGGGATCATCGACATGTTCTGGGTGCCGCCGGCGACCACCAGGTCCTGGGTGCCGGACAGGACGCCCTGCGCCGCGAAGTGCACGGCCTGCTGCGAGGAGCCGCACTGGCGGTCCACCGTCACCCCCGGCACCTCCTCCGGCAGGCCTGCCGCCAGCCACGCCGTCCGCGCGATGTCGCCCGCCTGCGGCCCGACCGTGTCGAGGCAGCCGAACACCACGTCCTCCACGGCGGCCGGGTCCACCCCGGACCGCTCGACCAGCGCCTTCAGGACGTGCGCTCCCAGGTCGGCGGGGTGGACGGCGGACAGGCCGCCCTTCCGCCGCCCCACCGGGGTGCGTACCGCTTCGACTATGTAGGCCTCGGGCATCGGATCTCCTCTGAAATGGGTCAGGTGCGTAGGGCGATCCCGTCCAGCACCATCGACAGGTACTGGCGGGCGATCTCCTCGGGGCTGTGCTGTCCGCCCGGCCGGTACCAGGACGCCGCCACCCACACCGTGTCGCGCACGAAGCGGTACGTGAGGCGGATGTCGAGGTCGGCGCGGAAGACCTTGGCCGCGACCCCCCGCTCCAGCGTCCCCAGCCAGGCCTTCTCGAACTTCACCTGCGAGTCGGACAGGTAGTGGAAGCGGGGCTGCGCGGAGAGGGTGCGGGACTCCTTCTGGTAGATGGCGACGGCGGCACGGTGCCGGTCGATCTCCCGGAAGGACTCGGTGACGAGGGCCTCGATGGTCTCCCTGGGGCCGAGACCGGCGTCGAGGACGGTGTCGTAGCCCTCCCACAGCTCGTTCAGGAAGGCGGAGAGGATCTCGTCGAGCATCGATTCCTTGGAATCGAAGTGGTAGTAGAGGCTGCCGGCGAGCATTCCGGCGGCGTCGGCGATCTTGCGGACGGTGGTGGCGTTGTAGCCCTGCGCGGCGAAGACCTCGGCTGCGGTGTCGAGGAGTTCGCGGCGCCGCTCGGGTGAGGCCGTCACCTGCGGCTTCTTCTTGTTCGTTGGCACGCGTCCATTCTCGGCCTACGCGTGCTGGCTGCTGACCGACACCGTCTCGCCCGTCATGTACGACGAGTAGCCGCTGGCCAGGAAGACGATGACGTTGGCGACCTCCCAGGGCTCGGCGTACCGGCCGAAGGCCTCGCGGGAGGTGAGTTCCGCCAAGAGCTCCTCGCTGGTGACCTTCACCAGGTGCGGGTGCATGGCCAGGCTCGGGGCGACCGCGTTGATCCGTACGCCGAACTCGGCGGCCTCCAGGGCGGCGCAGCGCGTCAGCGCCATCACCCCGGCCTTGGCGGCGGCGTAGTGGGCCTGGCCGGTCTGGGCGCGCCAGCCGATGACGGAGGCGTTGTTGACGATGACCCCGCCGCCGGCGCCGGCGGCCTTGAAGGACCGCATCGCGGCGCGGGTGCAGCGGAAGGTGCCGTTCAGGGTGACGTCGAGGACGCGGGACCACTGTTCGTCGGTCATGTCGACGAGGGCGGCGGTGCCGCCGAGGCCGGCGTTGTTGACGACGATGTCGAGGCCGCCGTGGTTCTGTTCGGCGAGCGCGAAGAGGGCTTGGACCTGCTCCTCGTCGGTGACGTCGCACGGGAGGGAGGTGACGCGGTCGGCCCCGAACTCGGTGGCCAGCGCGTCCTCGGTCTCCTTGAGCCGGCGGGCGTGGGCGTCGCTGATGACGATGCGGGCGCCCTCTTCCAGGAAGCGGCGGGCGGTGGCTCCGCCGATGCCGGCTCCGGCGGCGGCGGTGATGACGGCGGTGCGATCCTTCAGCAGGTCGTGGCCGGGGACGTAGGTGGGGGTGTTCACGCCCGTACCTCCTTGGGAAGGCCGAGGATCCGCTCGGCGATGAGGTTGCGCTGGATCTCGTCCGAGCCCGCGTAGATGGTGTCGGCGCGGGAGAAGAGGAAGAGCCGCTGCCGGTCGTCGAGGTCGTACGGGTCCCCGTGCGCGCCCGCCGCGAGGAGCGAGGGGGCGCCGCAGACGTCCATGGCGAGTTCGCCGAGGTCGCGGTGCCAGCGGGCCCAGTACAGCTTGGCCACGGAGGGCGCCGCGGGGCGCAGTGCGGTGGCGCGCATGGTTTCCAGGCCGATCCAGGCCTGCACGAGCCGGTCGCGGATCAGCGGGTCGGCGATGGCGCCGTTGGTGCGGGCGAGTTCGGCGAGGGCTTCGAGTTCGCGGCGGAAGCCGACCTGCTGGCCGAGGGTGGAGACGCCGCGTTCGTAGCCGAGGGTGGCCATGGCGATGTTCCAGCCGTCGCCGGGGGCGCCGACGACGTGGGCGGCGTCGGTGCGGGCGCCGTCGAAGAAGACCTCGTTGAACTCGGAGGTGCCGGTGAGCTGCACGATGGGCCGGACCTCGACCCCGGGCTGGTCCATGGGGACCAGCAGGTAGGAGAGGCCGGCGTGGCGGCGCGATCCCGGTTCGGTTCGGGCGACGACGAAGCACCACTGGGCCTCGTGGGCGAGGGAGGTCCAGGTCTTCTGCCCGTCGACCACCCACTCCCCGTCGTGGAGGGCGGCGCGGGTGCGGACGTTCGCGAGGTCGGAGCCTGCGTCGGGTTCGCTGTAGCCCTGGCACCACAGCTCCTCCACGGCCCGGATGGGCGGCAGGAAGCGGCGTTTCTGCTGCTCGGTGCCGTGGGCGATGAGGGTGGGGCCGAGGAGCTGTTCGCCGATGTGGTTGACGCGGGCGGGGGCGTCCGCGAGGGCGTACTCCTCGTGGAAGGCGATCTGCTCCTCGATGCTCGCGCCGCGGCCGCCGTGTTCGACGGGCCAGCCGAGGCAGGTCCAGCCGTGGGCCGCCATGTGCCGTTCCCAGGCGAGTCGTTCGGCGAAGGCTTCGTGCTCCCGGCCCGGTCCGCCGCGGCCCTTGAGGGCGGCGAACTCGCCGGTGAGGTGGGCCCGTAGCCAACTCCGAACCTCGGTGCGGAACTCCTCGACGCTGCTCATGGGCGTACGTTAACCTACCAAACACTTGTTAGGGAAGGATGCAGGGATGCCCGACGACACCCCCGTGCTCTACGAGCGCCGCGGCCCGGTCGCGCACGTGACCATGAACCGCCCCCGCTACCGCAACGCGCAGAACAGCGCGATGACGTACGCCCTCGACGACGCCTTCTACCGCGCGGCCGACGACCCCGAGGTGAAGGTGGTCGTCCTGGGCGGGGCCGGCGAGCACTTCTCCGCCGGGCACGACATCGGCACCCCGGAACGCGACGCCCATCTGCCCTTCGAGCGGCGGGCCGGGCTGTGGTGGGACCACTCGGGGCGCTCGGGCGCCGAATCCCGCTTCGCCCGCGAGTCGGAGGTGTACCTGGGGATGTGCCGGCGCTGGCGGGAGCTGCCGAAGCCGGTGATCGCCTCGGTGCAGGGAGCCTGCGTGGCGGGCGGGCTGATGCTGGCCTGGGTCTGCGACCTGATCGTGGCGAGCGATGACGCCTTCTTCGCGGACCCGGTCGTCCGGATGGGCATCCCCGGCGTCGAGTACTTCGCGCACCCGTGGGCGATGCCGCCGCGGATCGCGAAGGAGTTCCTGTACACGGGCGACCGCATGCCGGCCCGCCGGGCGTACGAGATCGGCATGGTCAACCGGGTCGTGGAACGAGCCCAGTTGGGCGCCGAGACCGACCGGCTGGCCCTGCGCGTCGCCGAAATGCCGGGGTTCGGCCTGGCCCTGACCAAGCGGGCCGTCAACCAGGCCGAGGACCTCCAGGGCCTGCACACCGGCATGGACTCGGTCTTCGGCCTGCACCACCTGGCGCACGCCCACAACGCGGAGACGGCGGCGGACTCGCTCGGCGGCGTCAACATCGCCGCCATGAAGGAGGCGAACACCCGATGAACCTCGACCACGCACCCGATGTGGGGGCCTTCCGGGCCGAGGCCCGCGCATGGCTGGCCGCCCACGTGCCCGCTGCTCCCCTGCCCTCCCTGGAGACGGAGGAGGGCTTCGCCGCGCACCGCGAGTGGGAGGCGCGGCTGCACGCGGACCGCTGGGCGGTGGTGTCCTGGCCCGAGGAGTACGGGGGCCGGGGCGTCGACATCGTGAAGTGGCTGGTCTTCGAGGAGGAGTACTGGGCGGCGGGCGCCCCCGGCCGGGTCTCCCAGAACGGCATCAACCTGCTGGCCCCCACCCTCTTCGACCACGCCACGGCCGAGCAGCGGGCGCGGGTGCTGCCCTCCATGGCGAGCGGCGAGGTGATCTGGGCGCAGGCCTGGTCGGAGCCGGAGTCGGGCTCCGACCTGGCCTCGCTGAAGTCGCGGGCGGTGCGCACGGAGGGCGGCTGGCTGCTGTCCGGGCAGAAGACCTGGTCCTCGCGGGCCGCCTTCGCGGACCGCGCCTTCGGCATCTTCCGCACCGACCCGGACGCCCCGAAGCCCCACCAGGGGCTGACGTACCTGATGTTCGACCTGAGGGCGCCGGGAGTGACGGTGCGGCCCATCGGCCGCCTCGACGGCAAGCCCGCCTTCGCGGAGCTCTTCCTGGACCAGGTCTTCGTACCGGACGAGGACGTGATCGGCGAGCCGGGTCAGGGCTGGCGGATCGCGATGTCGACCACGGGCAACGAGCGGGGACTGACCCTGCGCTCCCCCGGCCGGTTCCTGGCGGCGGCCGACCGGCTGGTGTCCCTGTGGCACGCGGCCGGTGACCCCGCCGACACGGCGCTGCGGGACCGGGTGGCGGACGCGGTGGTGGGGGCGCGCGCCTACGAACTGTTCACCTGGGCCAACGCCTCCCGCTTCGCGGCGGGCGAGACCATCGGCGCCGAGTCCAGCCTGAACAAGGTGTTCTGGTCCCGGTACGACATCGCCCTGCACGAGACCGCCCTGGACCTGCTCGGCCCGGACGCGGAGCTCGCGGACGGCGAGTGGGCCGAGCCGTGGGTCTTCTCACTGGCCGGGCCGATCTACGCGGGCACGAACGAGATCCAGCGCGACATCATCGCCGAGCGGCTGCTCGGCCTCCCGAAGGGCCGCCGCTGATGCGCTTCCTGCCGACCGACGAGCAGTCGGACTTCGCCCGTACGCTGCGCTCCCTGCTCGGGGCGGCCGAGGTCCCGGCGGCGGTACGGGCCTGGGCGGCCGGCGAGCACGGCCCCGGGCGCTCGGTGTGGGCCCGCCTCGCGGAGACGGGCCTGTTCGCGCTGGCCGCGCCGGAGGCGTACGACGGCGCGGGCCTGCTGCCGCTGGAACTGGCGCTGGGCTTCGTGGAGCTGGGGCGGGCGGGGGTGCCGGGGCCGGTCGTGGAGAGCGCGGCGGTGTCCGTACTGCTCTCCGAGCTGGGCGACGAGGCCCTGGCGAAGCGTTTCCTCCCGGGGCTGGCCGCGGGCGAGACCTCGGCCACCCTGGCCCTGCCGGGCGGCAGCCCGTACGTCCTGGACGCGGACGCGGCGACGTACTGCTTCACGGTGTCGGCGGCGGGCGAACTCCACCTGTCCCGGGAGGTCGTGGCCGAACCCCTGGCCTCCCTGGACCCGGCCCGCAGGCTCTCCCTCCCGACGGCCGGGGAGCTGCTCGCGGCGGGCCCGGCCGTCACCGCGGCCGCCGAGGCGGCGGGCCGGTGGGCGCGGCTCCTGACGGCGGCCCAGTGCCTGGGCACGGGCGAGGCGCTGCTGCACCGCACGGTCGAGTACGCGAAGCAGCGCACCCAGTTCGGGACCCCGATCGGCTCCTTCCAGGCGGTCAAGCACCGGCTGGCGGACACCCTGCTGGGTCTGGAGTTCGCCCGGCCCCTGCTGTGGGCGGCGGCCCTGTCCCTGTCCCCGGCCGATGTGGCGGCGGCGAAGCTCACGGCGGGCGAGGCGGCGTACGCGGCGGCCATGACCGCCCTCCAGCTCCACGGCGCCGTCGGCTACACGGAGGAGCTGGACCTCTCCCTGTGGCTGCGCAAGGCACGCCCGCTGCGGGACGCCTGGGGCACGCCGTCGGCATGCCGGGCGGAGGTCCTTCAGCCGCGGGTGCGGTGATAGGTCACCAGAGCGGTGTTCACCAGCACGATCCCCCCGAACCACAGGGCCCCGGTCCGCCACCCGAGCGCGTACAGCGCGAGGGCGGCGGCCCCGAACACCACGGCCTTGACCGCGAGCTGGGCCGTAAGCGGGACGGCGTAGGCGGCCTTGGGCGCGGCGAAGGCTCCCCAGAGCACGGCCGCGGCGGCGGGGGCGGCCACGGCGAGTCCTATGGACCAGACCCGGCCGATGTCCCGGGTGTAACCCCACCAGGCGAGGGCGGCGAGGGCCACGAGCTCGAGGAAGAAGGCCACTACGTCGTTGACGCCGTAGAAGACCCGGAGGAAGGAAGTCATACGGCCAACCTCTCCGACCCGGGCCGGAGGCGTCCACTCCGTGGGCGCCCCCTGTTCACATCACGGCGACCCGGAGCGTGACGACGTAGCACTCCTCGACGATGCCGTCCGGGAAGAGGGGCGCCAGCCGGGCGCGTTCGGCGTCGAGGAAGGCGCGCGTGTCGTCCTCGCCGAGCAGCAGGAAGGCGGAGTGGGAGGCGTGGTTGGCGAGGTGCGTGGCGAGGGGGATCCGCCGGGACCACCGCACCTCGCGGGCGCTGACGTCCAGCCCCTCCAGGGACTCGCGATCGGGGAGCCCGGTCACCCCGAAGAAGGTACGGAGCCGCTCGTCCTGCTCGGCGATCCAGGGGACGGTGGTGTCCATGTCGTTCCACCACAGCGCGAGCGCGCCGCCGGGGCGCAGCACGCGGCGGGCCTCGGGGACCGAGTGGGCGGCGTCGGTCCAGTGCCAGGCCTGGGCGTACGTGAGGAAGTCGAACGCGCCGCTCGCCAGCGGCAGCCGGTCCCCGTCCCCGCGCACGATCGGGATGCCCGGGTTCGCCAGCCGGAACTCGGCGGCCATACCGTCTCCGGGCTCCACGGCGAGCACCTCGGCCCCGCGTTCCCGCAGCAGCGCGGTGGCGATTCCGGTCCCCGCGCCCACGTCCGCCACGCGAGCCCCGGTGAGCGACCGCCCGGCGAGTTCCTCGACGGCGTCGAAGAGAGCGGGCGGATAGGCGGGCCGGCTCGCCCGGTAGAGCGCGGCGGCGGCGTCGAAGGAGCGGGCGCGTTTCGTCATGCGGCCATTGTTTTCGATCACGCGGTCCGCGGCCAACGTGGGGAACCGGCAAGGGATGTGATGGCATCCCTGGTGATCGAACGTGATCGAACGTACGACGTACGACGAACGACGCAGAACGAGGTACAGGGAACATGCGAAGCACGACGACCGGGATGATGACGCTGTGCGCCGCGGCGGCTGCGGTGCTGCTCACCGGCTGCGGAAGCGACACCCCCGAGCCGGCCGCCGCCAACGGCAAGCCCGCGGCCTCCCAGAGCCCCGCCCCCGCGTCCTCCGCGCCGGCGGCCAAGACCGGCGGCGCGACGCACGAGGTGACCCTGGAGGTCGGGGGCACGGGCAAGACGGCGGTGATGTACAGCGGCATCGGCAGCGGCTTCGAGACGCAGACCCTGCCGTGGACGAAGTCGGGCACCGCCGAACTCACCGCCGCGGAGCAGAAGGTGGGCTACCTGGTGAGCGTGGTCCCGGGCACGATCACGGCCGCCGACGGCAAGCTGGTGTCGGCGCCGTGCACCATCAAGGTGGACGGCAAGGTCGTCGCGGAGAGCGACGGCGTCAAGAACTCGAAGGGCTGCTCGTACATCATCAAGCAGTAGCTCCGGTGCCCGCGGACCGGTTCAGGGGCGGAACTCTCGCACGACCTCGATGCGGCCGACGATGTGCGCGTTGAACTCGTCGAGTTCCTCCGCCGGGACCCACAGCTCCAGGATGGTCTCGCCGCCGGCCTGCCGGACCGGGTACCGGGTCAGGAAGTCCGAGTCGACCTCGAAGCGGGTCACGAAGCCCACGCCGGAGTGCTTGACGTTCCAGTCGCGGGCGATGCGGATCGCGTAGTCCTCGTTCAGCACCGGATAGAAGATCGGCTGCTCGGGCAGGCGCGGCGGCCAGGCCCGCCAGTCGAGGGCACGCACCAGGTCGAGCTCGACGGGGCCGGTCGGGCGCCAGAGGGTGGTCGTGGTCTTGGTCGTGGTGGACATGCGGCGACCCTAGTGCTGTGGCCGGAAAGGTTTGCCGGGGCGCGGTGTTCGGTGCGGTGCATCGCAAGGCGGAGGGCCGCGGCTCGTACCGGACGTACTTGCGCGGTCCGACAACGCGGCGAGGTGCCGTGCCGAGCGCCGTGACCCGGTGAACCTTTCCGGTCACAGCACTAGGGGCTCGGCCGAGGCGTTGACCAGCGGGTTTCAGTCGCGGGGGCGACGCAGGGAGAGCCGGCCCACGATGGCGGTCTGCAGCAGGAGAAGCGCCGCCGTGCCCGCCGCCTCCCAGAGGGGTTCGGTCGGGCGGGGGCCGAGGGACCAGGCAGGGCCGTCGGGGTCCACCGTCACCGTGAGGCGGGCGCCGACGGCGAGGTCCATGGTCACCGGGCCGGGCAGGTCGCGGCCCGCCTCCGTGCGCAGGCGCAGGGAGGGCGAGTAGACGGAGCCGTCCTCCACCATGGTCCGCGAGGCCACCACCGCGACTTCCTCCCGGCCCCGGTCGTGGAGGGTGTGCCCGTCCCAGGCGATCCAGCCGAGCACCGCGATCCCCACCGCTGTGAACGCGACGGCCGTGCGCCCCACGAACTCCGCGCCGGTGCCGTGGGGTACGGCGGCTCCGATGACGAAGACGGTGAGCAGGATCAGGATCCAGAAGCCCTCCGGGCCCTGCAGCAGCAGGATGGCGCCGAACTCCACTGCCAGCAGAAGGCAGTTGCGGAGCAGCGCGCCCGGCAGCCGCCGTATCAGTTCGACCATGGACACATCATGCCCGGGATGCGTTCGGCCCTGAACCCGCGGTGCGGGCCCGTCGAGCCCCTGCATAGGATCGGGCACAAGGGCGGGGCCGTAGCGCAGAGGCAGCGCGCCTGCTCCATCGCAGGAGGACGCCGGTTCGAATCCGGCCGCCCCGCCCCCTTACTCCCGCGCCGCCACCCACTGCGCCGCCGCGCGCAGCGCAGCGGACCCGGCCGGCAGCGGTAGCCCCAGGAAGCCGTGGAAGACGCCCGGGTGGAGCTGGACCGTGCAGTCCACGCCCGCCGCCGCCAGCCGGCGCCCGTACGCGAGGCCCTCGTCGCGCAGCACGTCGCAGTCCGCGAGGACGATCAGCGTGGGCGGCAGGCCCGACAGGTCGGGGGCGTGCAGCGGCGAGACGTGCGGGTGGGCCGGGTCGCCGCCGTACTGGTCCCAGTACCAGGCCATGTGGGCGGCGGTGTGGAAGTGGCCCTCCGCGTACGTCTCCACCGAGGCCGAGGCCATCGACGCGTCGAGCGGCGGATAGAACAGCAGCTGCCCGGATACGAGTTCGGGCGCGCGCAGGGTCGTGACGGCGGCCAGGTTGCCCCCGCTGGAGTCCCCCGCCATCACCACCCGGTCCGGGTCGCAGCCCAGCGCGGGGGCCTGCGCCCGGGCCCAGAGCAGTACGGTCAACGCGTCGTCGGGCGCGGCCGGCCAGGGGTGTTCCGGGGCGAGGCGGTAGTCCGCCGAGACGACCACCGCGCCCGAGTCCACCGCCAGCCTGCGGCAGAGCGCGTCGTGGGTGTCGAGGCCGCACATCACCCAGCCCCCGCCGTGGAAGTACACGACCAGGGGGCGGTCGTCCGCGCCCGGCGCGGGGTCGTAGACCCGGACCGGGACCCCGTCCGCCACCGTGTCGTACACCGAGGCCACGGCCGGGCCCGGCGGCCCGGGTACGGCCGCTGCCCGCAGGGCCGCAGCGTCCCCCGGCGCGGGGAAGCCCGCGGTCATCGCGTCGCACAGCCGCCTGGCCTCCGGTGAAAGCCCGTCGCTCATGCCGTCGTCATCCCGCCGTCGACCGTGAACTCCGTGCCCGTCACGTACGAGGACGCGTCCGAGCAGAGGAAGAGCACCAGCTCCCCGACCTCCTCCGGCCGCCCCATCCGCCGCAGCGGTACGTGCGACCAGTCCCGGCCCGCGACCGCCTCCGCCACCATCGGGGTGTCGATGGCCCCCGGATGTACCGAGTTGACCCGGATCCGGTCCCCCGCCAGGTCCAGCGCCGCCGACCGGGTCAGCCCGCGCAGCCCGAACTTGGTCGACCCGTACGCCGCGTGGCCGGGGATCCCGACCAGCCCGGCCGTGGAGGAGATGTTGACGATCGAGCCGCCCCCGCCCGCCCGCAGCACCGGCGCCACCGCCTGGATGCCGAGGAACGGCCCGAGCAGGTTGACCCGCAGCAGGGTCTCGAACTCTTCGAGCGACTGCTCCTCCACGTGCGCCGTGCGCCACAGGGCCGCGTTGTTGACCAGCGCCGAGACCGTGCCGAAGGCGGACACGGCCGCCGCGACGACCCCGGCCCAGCTCGCCGGGTCGGCCACGTCGTGCCGGACGTACAGCCCCTCGTCGCCCAGTTCCGCGGCGACGGCCCGGCCTTCGTCCTCTCGTACGTCCGTGACGACGACCCGCGCGCCGGCTTCCGCGAAGAGGCGGGCCTCGGCCGCGCCCTGGCCGCGTCCGGCTCCGGTGACGACGACGACCTTCCCTTCGAGGGAGATGCCCATGACTCAGCCCTCCAGTTCCGGTGCGCGGAAGTGCGGGATGACCTTCTCGCCCCACTGGCGGATGGTCTCCAGGCAGGCCTCCTGGGGGACGGTGCCCATCTGGATCAGGCACATCACCTCGTCGACGCCGATCTCGCGCAGCTGCTCGACGTAGGCGATGGCGGTCTCGGCGCTGCCGTAGGCGTGCTCCGCGTTGTAGGTGCCGGTGTCGACGGGCCGCGCCGGGATGTTGGCCTCGTGGAGCTTGGCGACGAGTTCCTCGCGGCCCTTGGCGAGCGCCCCCACGTGGTCCTCGTCCTCCGCGTAGCCGGTCGGTGCGGGGGCGTTGCCGTACCAGTGCGCGATGGATTCGGCGAAGAAGCGCTGGCCGCGGGTGCCGAGCCGCAGCGCGCGCTCGGCATCGTCGAGGACGATGGTCGGGCAGAGGGCGGAGAGGTGGTCGTTGACCTCGCTCGACACGAGGCGCTCGCCGGTGCGGGTCGCGATGGCCTCGTCGTAGACCTTGCGCATCGTTCGGACGTCGTCGGCGCCCGCGAAGCCCATCACCAGGGCGCCGATGCCGAGTTCGGCGGCGAGCTTGAGGGTGTCGTGCTTGGAGCAGGCCATGAAGAGCGGCGGGTGCGGGCCCTGGACCGGGCGGGGCAGGATCGCGCCGGGGCCGATGTCGATGGAGCCGTGCCATTCGAACTCCGGCTCGCGCCAGGCGGCGGAGAAGATCCGCAGCGCCTCTTCCATCTGCGGGTAGGTGTCCTCGGGCTTGACCCCGTACATGGACATCTCCTGCCGGGTGGCGCCGCGCCCGGCGCCGATGTCGACGCGGCCGCCGGAGAGCACGTCGAGCATGGCTGCGCGCTCGGCGACGCGCACCGGGTGTTGGTAGCCGAAGGGCATGGTGACGACGCCGTGGCCGATGCGGATCTTCTGCGTCCGGGCGGCGACCCAGGTCAGGAAGATCTCGGAGGCGCTCATGTGGGCGTACTGGGTCAGCGAGTGGTGCTCGACGGCCCAGATCCGGTCGAAGCCCATCTCCTCGGCGAGGACGGCCTGTTCGACGCAGTCGTGGATGACCTGGCGCTCGCGCTCCGGGGTCGGGTCGACGAGCTGAGCCTCGAAGATCATCGAGAACTTCACGGGGAGATCCCTCCATCCGCAGTTAGGTATTTCGAATAGGAATACTTCTAGCAGTCATACCCCTCGGGGGGAAGGGCGCCGCGGGGACCGGTCGTAGACTGCGCTGCGTGGCAGACGAGACGGCAGGGCAGACGGCAGGGCAGACGGACGGGCGCGCACTCCCCGCGACCAGCTGGGCGGTGCTCGGGCTGCTCTCCTTCGGGGAGGAGCTCTCCGGGTACGACCTGAAGAAGTGGTCGGACTGGTCTCTGCGCTTCTTCTACTGGAGCCCGTCCTTCAGCCAGATCTACAGCGAGCTCAAGCGCCTGGAGAAGGCCGGCTACGCCTCGTCGCGGATGGTCAGCCAGGACACCGGCACGCGCGACAAGCGGGTGTACCGGATCACCCCGGAAGGCATGACGGCCGTACGGGAATGGGCCCGCGAGGCCCCGGTCGACCCGCCCGTGCTCAAGCACGGGCCGATGCTGCGGCTGTGGCTGGGCCACCTGCTGGAGCCGGAGCAGATGCGGGAAGTCCTGGTCCAGCACCAGGAGTTCGCGGAGAAGATGCGCCGTCGGGCGGTGGCCGACGTGGAGGGCGCGAAGGACGAGTCGGCCTGGGCGTACCCGACGCTCACGCTCAAGTGGGCCGAGCGGTACTACGCCTCCGAGCGCGACCTCGCGGCCGCCATGCTGGAGGACATCGAGGCGCTGGCCGCCGGGCGGGCCGAGCGCGGCAAGCGCCCGTAGGCGCGCCGGAAGTAGAGCAGCGGAGGCTCGCCGGCGCGGTGCGCGGTCAGGGCCGTGACCCTGCCGAGCGCGATGGCGTGGTCGCCGCCGTCCAGCACGTCCTCCAGATCGCACTCGACGCTCGCGAGCACGCCGTCGAGCAGGGGCGCGCCGTTGCCGCCGGCCCGCCAGGGGACGCCGGCGAACTTGTCGCCGCCCGTGACCGCGAAGGTGCGGCACAGCTCCCGCTGGTCGGCGGCCAGGATGTTGACGGCGAAGGCGCCGGCGGCCCGGATCTTCGGCCAGGTGGTCGAGGTGCGGGCGGGGCAGAAGCAGACCAGCGGCGGGTCCAGCGAGACGGACGAGAAGGACTGCACGGCCATTCCGACGGGGCGGCCGTCGCGTTCGCGTGCCGTGATGACGGCGACGCCGGTGCAGAAGCTGGACAGGACCGACTTGAGGGTCTCCATGGGAGCTCCAAATATTTCTACTAGGTATATGCCTAACCGAAACACCTGTGATTGGATACCGCCCACGCTCGCTCGTCAAGTAGGGAGGGTTCGTCCGATGCCACCGCCACTGCCCACTACGCTCGCCCGGCTCCCGGACCACGCGGCCACCGCGTACGGGAACCGCGAGGCGCTCGCCGACGGGGAGGTCCGCTGGACCTTCGCCCGGCTGGCCGCCGAGATCGCCGCGGCCGCCCGCGCGGCCATCGCGCACGGCATCCGGCCCGGGGACCGGGTGGCGATCTGGGCGCCGAACAGCCGCCAGTGGATCGCCGCCGCGCTGGGCGCGGTCGGCGCGGGCGCCGTCCTCGTACCGGTCAACACCCGCTACAAACCCGCCGAGGCGGCCGACATCATCCGGCGCAGCGGCGCCCGCGTGCTCTTCACCGAGCGCGGCTTCCTCGGCACCGACTACGTCGACGCCCTGCGCACCTCCGGGGAGGACCTCGGCTCGCTCGGCTCCACCGTCGTCCTGCGCGGCGGGACGGGCCCCGAGTCCTGGGAGGCGTACCTGTCCGCCGGGGAGTCCGTCACCGAGGCGGAGCGGCTCGCCCGCGCCGACCGGATCCGCCCGGAGGACCTCAGCGACATCCTCTACACCTCCGGCACCACCGGACGTTCCAAGGGCGTCATGACCACCCACGGCCAGACGCTGCGGCTGTACGCCTCCTGGTCCGAGCTGGTCACCCTGCGGCCCGGGGACCGGTACCTGCTGGTCAACCCCTTCTTCCACACCTTCGGGTACAAGGCCGGCGTGCTCGCCTGCCTGCTGCGCGGGGTGACGATGCTCCCGGAGGCCGTCTACGACACCGACCGCATCCTGGCCCGGATGGCCGCCGAGCGGGTGACCTGCCTGATGGGCCCGCCGACCGTCTTCCACGGCCTGATCCGGCATCCCGCACGCGCCGCGCACGACCTGTCGGCGCTGCGACTGGCCGGAACCGGGGCGGCCTCGGTCCCCACCGCCCTCGTGGAGGAGATCCGCGAGGTGCTGGGCGCGCCCGACGTCTTCACGGCGTACGGACTGACGGAGTCCGGCGGGGTCGTCTCGGTCTGCCCCACCGACGCCGACGCCTGGACGGTCGCCCGCACCGTCGGCCTGCCGCTGCCCGACACCGAGGTACGGATCGCCTCCCCGCTGGGCGAGGTGCTGGCGGCCGGGGAACCGGGCGAGGTGCAGGTCCGCGGCTACCACGTCACCCCCGGCTACCTGGACGACCCGGCGGCCACCGCCGAGGCCGTGCTGCCGGGCGGCTGGCTGCGCACCGGGGACATCGGCGTCCTGGACGGGCGCGGCTACCTCTCGATCACCGACCGGCTGAAGGACATGTACGTGGTCGGCGGCTTCAACGCCTACCCGGCGGAGGTGGAAAACGTCCTGCTGACCCACCCGGCCGTCACCGACGCCGCCGTGGTCGGGGCACCGGACGAGCGGCTCGGCGAGGTGGGCGTGGCCTACGTGGTCACCGACGGGCCGCCCGTCACGGCCGCCGAGCTGACGGCCTGGGCCCGCGAACGGCTGGCCAACTTCAAGGTACCCAGGCGCTTCCACCTCGTACCGGAGCTCCCGCGCAACGCGGGCGGCAAGCTGCTGAAGACGGAGCTGCGGCGCGCGGCGCGAGGGGAGGGCGCGTGAGCGGCCTGGAATGGACGCCCGAGCAGGAGGAACTGCGGGACGCGGTACGGGCGGTCCTCGCCCGGCATCCCGGCCACGCGGCCTGGGCCCCGCTGACGGCCCAGGTGGGCGCGGCCGCGCTGGCGGTGCCGGAGGAGTACGGCGGCCTGGGCTGCGGGGCGGCCGAGGTCGGGGTGGTCATGGCGGAACTGGGGCGCGCACTGAGCCCCGTACCGTACCTGGGCTCGGCGGTGCTGACCGTCCAGGCACTGCTGGCCTCGGGCGACGAGGAGGCCTGCGCGAAGCACCTCCCCGCCCTGGCGCAGGGCTCCCTGGTGGGCGCGTTGGCCTGGGCCGAGTCCCCTCGCGGGGGGCCGGACGCAGGCGCTTGGCCAAACCCGGGCGCGGGGCAGGGCGCGGGCGCTTGGCCGAACGCGGGCAAGAGCCCAGGCCCGACCCCGGGCAGGGGTCCAGACCCGACCCCAGGCGGGAGCCAAAGCCCGACCCCAGGCGGGAGCCACGGCCCGACCCCGGGCGGGAGTCAAAGCCCGACCCCGAGCGAGGCTCAAGGCCCGACCCCGGGCGGGGGTCAAGGGCCAGGGCCCGGGCCGGGAACCGCCCCTCGCCCGGCGGCGGCGCTCGGGCCGGGGCTCCGCGCCGGTCGTGGGGGTTGGGAGGCAGCCGACATCGCCACCCGGGCCGAGCCGGACGGCGCTGGATGGTTGCTCACGGGCACCAAGCAGTACGTGCTGGCGGGCCCGGCCGAGCCGTCGCTGATCCTGGTCCTCGCCACCATCGGCGGCGCTCCCGGACCCGGTTCCCAGCCCGGCCAAGGCAACGGCACCGGCACCACGCCCGGCCAGGGCAATGGTCGGCTCGGGTTGTTCGAACTCACCGCCCCGCCCGCGGCCTTCACCTCCCGGTCCACCATGGACCGCACCCGCCCCCTCGCGGAGCTCACCCTCGCGCGGACCCCGGCCCGGCTGCTCTCGCCCGACGGCGCCGGAGTCCTGGCCCGGGTCCGGGACCTGGCCTGCACGGCGCTGGCCGCCGAACAGGCGGGGGCCGCCGCGCGGGCGCTGGAGGCCACGGTCCGGTACGCGAAGGACCGCATCCAGTTCGGCCGTCCCATCGGCTCCTTCCAGGCCGTGAAGCACCGCCTCGCCGACATGTACACGGCCGTGGAGTCGGCCCGCTCGATCGCCCTCGCCGCGGCCGCCGCCGAGGCCCCGCCCCACCTGGCGGCCGCCGCCAAGTCGGCCTGCTCGCAGGCGTACTCGTACGTCGCCGGGGAGATGATCCAGCTGCACGGTGGCATCGGCATCACCTGGGAGCACGAGGCGCACGAGTTCTTCAAGCGCGCCCACGGCTCCGCCCTCCTCTTTGGCTCGCCGGCCGAGCACCGGGCCCGGATCGCGACCGAACTCGGCTACGGCCCGGGGCGAGCTGACGTACCCTCGGGCCCATGACGCGCAGTGCGATAAACCTCCGCAAGGTCGAGGAAACGGCTCCCTCGCTGGTGAGCCTCTACAAGAGCGCCGGGGTCTCGCTGCGCAAGCACGGGATGGAGGACGGCCGCGCCGCGGTCTACCTGGTCCTGGACTACTCGGGGTCGATGAAGCCGTACTACGCGGACGGCAGCGTGCAGGCCCTCGCCGACCGGGTGCTGGGCCTGTCCGCGCACCTGGACGACGACGCCCGCGTACCGGTGGTCTTCTTCTCCACCGAGGTCGACGCGGTGGAGGAGATCTCCCTCGCGGGACACGAGGGCCAGGTCACCGAGATCGCCTCCCGCCTCGGCCACATGGGCAAGACGGCCTACCACGCGGCGATGGACGCGGTGATCGACCACTACCTGGACTCGGGCTCGACGAAGCCCGCCCTCGTCGTCTTCCAGACCGACGGCGGGCCGATCAACAAGCTCGCCGCGGAGAAGTACCTGTGCAAGGCGGCGCGCCTCCCCCTCTTCTGGCAGTTCGTCGGCTTCGGCAACACCCGCAGCTCGCAGTTCGACTTCCTGCGCCGGCTGGACGAACTGCCCGTCCCGACCCACCGCGTGGTCGACAACGCGGGCTACTTCCACGCGGGCCTGGACCCGCGCACCGTCCCGGATACGGAGCTGTACGACCGTTTGGTTGGCGAGTTCCCGGCCTGGCTGGCGGCGGCGCGGGCCGCGGGGATCGTGCGCGCCTGACCCCCGACCGCCGGTGCCCGCGCTTTGATGGACCCATGACGCACACCAGCTGGGCATTCTTCGAGAAAGCCGAACCGGAGTTCGCGGCAGCCGTCCAGGCCCGTTTCGCGCAGTACCCGCACCATGTCCTGGCGACCCTGCGCAAGGACGGCTCCCCCCGGGTGGCCGGGCTGAACGTCGACATCCGGGGCGGGGAGCTGTGGCTGGGCATGATGCCGGGCTCGATGAAGGCCAGGGACCTCCAGCGCGATCCGCGGTTCGCCCTCCACACGAACCCGGGCCCGGGAGAGGAGATGCCGGACGGGGACGTACGGATCTCCGGGCGCGCGGTGGAGCTCGTGGACCCACCCGAGCTGCACCGGTACGCGGAGGAGACGGACACCCCGCACCCCTTCCACCTCTTCTACGGCGATCTCACCGAGGTGGTCCACATCGGCGTGGAAGGCGACGAGCTCGTCATCCGCTCATGGACCCCGGCGCGCGGCCTGCACACCATCCGCCGGGGCAACGACGACGAGCCGCCGCGCGAGGACCCGGCGCCGGCTAGCTGAGCGGGAGCGGGATCGGAAGGATGCCGCCGCCCCCCAGTACCGACGGGTCGACGTCCAGCCAATTGCGGTCGATGTTGAGGGTGACCCCGCCGTACGAGGCGTCGTGGTCCCCGCGGAACTGGTGCGCCCGGCGCCGGCCCGACCATTTCCGGGTGCCCTTGGGCAGCCCCATGTCCGCATCCGCCACGGACGCCGCGCCGTTCCAGCGGGCCACCCACAGCACGTCCGGCATGGCGTCGGGGGCCTGGTGGTGGTGGGCGCCGAGCCCCTTGGCACCGGAACTCGCCGACACGTAGGCGCCGGAGCGGTGGCCCAGCTCGTGCAGCCGTACCGTCCAAGCGGTCAGGTAGGCGACGACCGGGGCGTCCCAGGTGGCGCGGTCCGTGTAGTGCTCCAGGTCGTTGTAGAGCACCGTGCCCGCGCCGAGCCCCAGCGAACGGGCGGCGTCGACCGCGCCTTCGGCGGCGGCGCGGCCCTGATCGTTCGCCTCGGAGGGGTCGGTGGACAGGCCGGTGACGGCGTTGTGCCAAGGCTGCGGGCCGACCCAGATGGGCATCAGGTGCCAGCCGGCGTCGGCCTGCCTCTCCACCCAGTCGGCCGTGAGCCGGGGTTGGGCGCAGGCCCGGGCGCGGCCGCCGATGTAGATGCCGACCGCGCCGAACGGGGAATCGGCCCGCCATGTGTCCATGGCCCGCTGGGTCGGGGCGGTGCAGGCGTCGAAGCCCTCGCCGGTGAAGGGCGGTTGGCCCGTACGGGGCTTCGCACCATCGGCCGCCACGGCCGGGACGGCGGCCACGGCGGGGACGGCGGCCACGGTCGCGGGAAGTCCGGCGGCCACGGTACGGGCCCGCGCGAGGATCCCCCGTACGCCGTCGGGCGCGTCCCCGTACGACACGGTGGCCATGAGCCCAGCCCGGCGCAGCGCATACCGCAGCTCGTTGCTGTCGGTACGGGGCACGACCGCGGACAGCCCGCCGACGGTCGGGATGTCGGCGCGTGGTGGGGCCCCGTCGAGGGGTTCGAGGTGCAGGGTGTCGGCACGGCGGACGACGGCCCGGCCGGTGCAGTCGGCCTGGGTGCCGGCGTGGCCGAGGTACAGGGTGGGGACGTCAAGCCGCAGGCACGCGCCGGGCTCCCGGTCCAGGTCGACGACCCGCCAGTTCGCCGGGACGGCGAGCCGGAGCCCGTGGTAGTCGACCTCCCGCGTGTCGACGGCGCCGGCGGTCGGTACGGACATCAGCAGTGCGGCGCCGAGCAGCCCGCTCAGCACGGTTCGGGTGGACATGTGACCCACTGTTACCAGACTGGCACCGCCTCAACTGCTTGGCGCGGCCTCGCGCCTCCTGGCGGGGCCGGGTTTGCCCATGGGCACGGCTTCGCCGCTGGGGCTCCGCCCCAGACCCCGCGCCTCAAACGCCGGCGAGGCTGGAGTTTCCTGGGCCGGGACCGGTCCGGTCGGGGCGGTGCCCCGCCGGAGCATCTCCTCGTCCTCGCGCACTTGGCAGGTGCTTCGACAGGGAGCGTGGTTGCGCGCTCGTCCTGCGGGGACACTCCGGCGTGTCCCCACCCCAACAGCACACTTCCGACCAGGGGTGCGGGGTCTCGGCCGACGGAAGAGCAGGGGCACTCCACGCTCCCGCCCCCCAGGGGCAGGGTTTCGCCCGTCGGGGGGAGCGGGGGCACTGCGGGGCGTCCCCGCAGGACGAGCGCGCAACCATGGCTCAGCAGCCGGGATGACCCTCAGTGCGCGAGGACGAGGAGACGCCCCGGAGGGACACCGCGGACCAACCCGAGGGACGAGACCCCCGCCCGCGGGAACCAACCCAGCCCCGCCGGCGATTGAGGCGCGGGGCGGAGCCGAGGGCCGAAATCCCGCCCGGGAGGACCATCCCAGCCCCGCCGGCGATTGAGGCGCGGGGGCCGGGGCCGTGGGGCGAGACCCCGCCCGCGGGAACCACCCCAGCCCCGCCGGGAGGCGCGCCGTCAGGACTGGTCCTGGAAGGCCGGCAAGGCGAAGATCCGCTCCTTCCCCTCCTCCCCCATCAGCTCGACCAACGGCAGCACCAGCTCCCACAGGTCCCGCTTGTCGACCTCCCTCGCCAGCGCGTCCAACTCCGCGTCGCCCAACGCGGCCGCCCCGTCCGCCACCACCTTCCGCGCATCCTCCGGCAGCACGCCGACCAGCGGCAGGAACTCCCCCCACAGCCCGGTCGCCACGACGGCCCCCACCACCCCGCCCAGCACCCGCGGGTCCCGCAGGGACTCCAGCCGGGCCACCGCCAGCCGGTCCTCCTCGCCGAGCAGGGCGACGAGCGGCAGCAGCGCCTCCCACAGCCCCTCCGCATGCGTCACCCGCACGAGCGAATCGAGATCCGCCCCGTCGAGCCGCGCGGTGAGCTCGGCGATCCGCAGCCGCTGCTCGCCGCCGACCGAGGCGGCGACGGCGAGGGCCTCCTCCCACAGCCCGCCGGCCGCGGCCGCCCGCACCACCGACCCGAGCCGCTCGTCACCCATCAGCTCCAGGATCCGCGGCAGCCGCTCGGGCTGGTCCACGTAGAACCCGGCCTTCAGCACGTCCTCGTCCCGGACCTGCTCCAGGATCCGCCCGAGCACCTGGTCCCGGATGTGCCCGACGAACCGCCCCATGGTGAGGTGGTCGCGCTTCTCGGCGAGCGCGACGGCGATCCGTACGACGAGCCCCTCGTCGAGCCGGTCCACGATCGCGGCGATCTTCCGCGGGTCCAGGTGCGCGCATGCCTCGGCCGTGAACGACACGGGCAGCTTCGCGATGATGTCCGCGGCGCGTCCCGCCTCCAGCCGCCCGGCGACGGCGGCGGCCAGCCGCGGCCCCAGCGCCTTCTGTGAAATCGCCGCGGCGACCCCGGCCGGTACCAGCTTCGTCGCGGCGGCGATCCGGTCGAGCATCTCGGGGGCACCGTCGTTCAGTACGGCGCTCACCTGCTCGCGAAACCTCCGCACGTCCTCCGTCGGCAGCCCCGTGAGGAACCCGAGTTCCTCTTCCCCCAGCAGCCGGGCGACCTTCTCGGCCTCCGCCCGGCTCACCGGAACAGCACCTTCCGCACGGCGCCGCGCGCGAGCGCCGGGACCAGCTTGAGCGCTTCCTCGGCGGCCTCGTTCAACCCGTCGGCCTGTCGCGCCCGCTCGCGGCGCAGCGCGTCGGCCAGCCGCGCCGCGTCCGGCGGCGCGAGCGAGCCGAACGACTCGGGCAGCGCACCGGACCCCGCCCCCAACTCCGTACGCAACCGGGCCAGTTCTTCCGTACTCACGGGCGACCTCCCACACAGCGACGACGGCTCGCCACGAGCGTGGACCCGTATTGACTATTAGTCAATACTCGCGGGTAGGCGGGGGTCCGCGCTCACCGCCCGGATGGCAGCAACTCCTTGAGCACGAGATCCGGTTCGGTGGCCCGTACGCCGAGCAAGCGCTCCGTCCCGGATGCGTCGAGGCGCAGCTCGCGGTCGTACTGGTAGGCCATCTCCGGGATCTCGGCCATCACGACGTCCGCCGCGGCCGCCGCGTCGAGCTCGTCCGGTGTCATGGTCCGCAGGCGCGGAACCGGCGCCCCGGCGAGCTCGGCCAGCCTGGCCATCAGCTCCCTCGGGGGCAGCTCCGAGGTGGACGGCACGTGCCAGGCGCGGCCCCAGCCGTCGTCGTGCGCGCCGACCGCGATCAGGGTGCGCGCGACGTCGTCCACGTAGGACCAGGCGTGCGGCGCGTCCAGACCGACCGGCAGGACGGCCTCTCCGCCGGCCAGTACGGCGGGCACGGCCACCAGGGGGAAGAGGCCGATGGCGGTCGCCCCGAGGAAGTCGCCGGCCCGGACCTCGGTGACGCGCACCCGTCCGGCGTCGTGCGCGGCCAGGGCCTGCTCCCACATGGCGGCGCGGACCCGTCCCTTGTCGGAGTTCGGCCTCATGGGCCGGTCGGGCGTGATGGGACCTTCGACCGGCCCGTACCCGTACACGTTGCCCAGCATGACGTAGTCGGCGCCGGTCCGTTCGGCGGCGGCGAGGAGCGAGGCGGCGAGGGGCGGGAAGTGGGTCCGCCAGTCCTGGTAGGCGGGCGCGGCGGCGTTGTAGAGGGTCTTCGCGCCGTGCAGCAGCTCGGCGACCCGGCCGGGGTCGGTGATGTCGGCGGCGACCCGCTCGACGAGCGGGTGCTCGGGCCCGCCTCCGCTGCGGGTGATGACGCGGACCTGCTCGCCGGATGCGGCGAGCAGGCGTGCGGTGGCGGTGCCGATCGCACCGGCGCCCGTGATGACGTGCAAAGCCATGGTTGTACTCCTGTACGGCGACTGCGAGTTGGTTCTGTTGACGGATCAACCCTCGCCCGGCGCACGGCCGTACAGTAGTGGCCCGATTGCCAGCCTTCCGGAGATTCGAGCCATGGCCTTCACTCGCCCGCACCGCGTCGCCGTCATCGCGTGTCCCCCTCTGACCACCTTCGACCTGTCGATCCCGGGTGTGGTGTTCGGGGCGACGAGCATCGGCGAGCGGCCCGCCTACGAGGTGACGGTCTGCACCCTCGTCCCCGGTGTGGTGGAGGCGGTGTACGGCATGGACGTCGTGGTGCCGAACGACCTGGAGGCGGTCGAGCGGGCCGACACGGTGATGGTCACGGGGACGGCCGACCGGGACGGCACCGACCCCCGGGTGCTGGACGCCCTGCGGGCCGCCGCCGCGCGGGGCGCGCGCATCGCCTCCATCTGCACGGGCGCGTTCGTCCTCGCGCAGGCCGGGCTGCTGGCGGGCCGCCGCGCCACGACCTTCTGGACGGTGTCAGGGGAATTCCGGCGGCTCTTCCCCGAGATCGACCTCGTGCCCGGCGTCCTGTTCACCGAGGACGACAACGTGCTGACCTCGGCGGGCATGTCGGCCGGGATCGACCTGTGCCTGCACATGGTGCGCTGCGACTACGGGTCGGCGGTCGCGAACGCCACCGCCCGTCTGGTGGTGGCGGCCCCGGCCCGTCCGGGCGGCCAGGCCCAGTACATCGAGACCCCGCTCCCGCCCGAGCGCGGCACCTCACTCGCCGCCACCCGCGCCTGGGCCCTGGCTCGCCTGCACGAGCCGACGACCCTGGCCGACCTGGCCCGGCACGCGGGCACGAGCGTCCGCACCCTGACCCGCCGCTTCCGCTCCGAGACGGGCGCGAGCCCCCTCCAGTGGCTCCTGCACCAGCGCCTGGACCGCGCCCGCGCGATCCTGGAGACGACGGCCCTCCCCATGGACCGGGTCGCCCACCAGAGCGGCCTCGGCACGGCGGACTCCCTGCGCACCCACCTGCTCCGCCACACGGGCCTGACCCCGAGCGCCTACCGGGCGTCGACCCGGGCTCGGCGCCAGTAGAGATCCACTGGAAGGTCCATTGACGATCCTCGCCCCCAAGGGTGGCGATTCCCTTTCAACTCGCGTGGGCGGGCCTCGGGGCTTCGCATCCGCCTCCGGCCGACGGCCGGGACTCGCACCCTGGGGATGCTGCGCGTGCTGTTGATGTCCGAGCCACCCGTCCGGCGGGCTCGGGCCTCGATCTCCACCGAGGCATTGTGATCGGCATCGTCCTGATGCCCACACCAGGTGCAGGCGAACAGCCGACCGCACCCCTTACGGGATTCGGGATCGACCAGGCCGCAGGCGGCGCAGGTCTGAGAAGTGTGGAACGGCGGCACCGCAACCAGTACGGACCCGTGCATACGAGCCTTGTACTCCAACTGTCGCCGCCGCTCGCCCGGGGCGTTGTCGAGGATTGACCGGTTCAGCCCGGCCTTCGCCCGGACGTTCCTACCCGGCGCCTCGGCGGTGCCTTTCGCAGACCTGCTCATGCTCTTCACACGCAGGTCCTCAATACCGATCAAGCCGTGGCTTTTGGCAAGGTCGGTCGTGAGTTTGTGCGTGAAGTCCCGGCGCCGGTTGGCCCGCCGGGTGGTGAGCTTCGCAATCTGCGCGATCGTCGCGCGCAGGCGATTCCCGTACTTTCCTCCGTTGTGTTTCTTGGCATAGGCGATCTGGCGGGCCTTGCGCTGCTCCAGCGCCTTGAGCCGCTCCGTCTCGTTGGCGGTCAGCGACGGGGGCATGAGACGGGGTTCGGTCTCGGTGGAGACGAACGCGGACGCGGCAATACCGAAGTCCACACCACAAGCCGGCTTCCCGTTCGGCGCATCCGGCTCGCGGCCCGTGTGGACGCCGAAGGAGATGTGCCAGCCGTTGCCGTCTCGGGATACCGTGGCGTTACGGATCGCGCCCCCGATCGCACGGGAGAGCCTGAGCCGCAGCCGAGCTTCGGCAAACGAACCTCGGCCCACTTGCGGTTCAGCTTGCGGACCTCGACCGCCTGCCCGGGGAACGGGATCGACAGGCGGTGGCCGCGCTTCTTCCTGGCCGGAAACCCGGCCGCATGCCCCAGGTTCCAGAAGTTGTCGCAAGCCCGGTCAAGGCTGCGCAGAATCTGCTGCCCCGCCTGCGCCGGCAGATCACCGATCCAGTCCAGCTCATTGCGAGCAGCGGTCAGCTGCTTGCACTGCTCGACAGAACGCAGGGTGTACCGGCGCTGCTCCCACAGGTACACCCGCTGCTCCAAGGCCACGTTCCACAGGGCGCGTGCCGTATGACCCCACCCGATCAGGACCTGGCCCTGGCCCTCGGTGGGGTAGGCACGATACCTGCGCCCCGCGTCTGCCTTCATGCCCCCACCATGTCGACGTTCCAAGGCCAATACGACCCAGATCCAGAAAAGCTAGGCAGCTCGGCTCACCTTTGAGCCACCTTGAATCCGGCCCGGGCCGTCTTGCCCACACCCTCGTCACGAATCTCGAACCCATCCGAGAGGGCCGTCACCAACCACAGCCCCCGGCCGCGCTGGACGTTGGGGCCAGGACGCAGCACGACCGGACAGCCTGGGCCACTGTCACGGACCTCGATCCACAGAGCACAGCCCTCCCACACAAGCCGCACACAGAACTCACGACCCGCCGGGACGCCATGCAGAACGGCGTTCGCCGCGAGCCAAGGGGGCAGGCCGTCGGGGTGGACAGCGCATCCTGCACGCCGGGGAGGTCAGCGCGTCAGCGGAGGTCGCCCGGATGCTCGGCCTGGCAGAACAGGCGACCGTGGTGGTCCGTCGCAGGCTCATCGAACTCGACGGTGAACCGACCGAGTTGACGGACACCTACTACCCAGCCGACATCGCCGGGGGCACTCCGCTGGCCGGCACCGCCAAGATTCGCGGTGGCGCCGTGACACTGTTGGCCGGGCTCGGACACATCGGCGTTCGGGTCGTCGAGAACGTGACGGCAAGGATGCCCAGCGCCGAAGAGCGCGAGCAGCTACACCTCAGCCCCGCTGAACCGGTGCTTCAACTCTCACGCGCCACTTACGACTCGGCGGACCGTGCGATCCAGGCGGACGTGATGGTCATGCCTGCCGGGCGCCAGCAGTTGCAGTATGAGATCAGGATCGGATGACCTTGCCCAGCACCGAAGTCCTCGATCCCCGGGCGCTCCACGTCCGCATCGCTGCCGATCTGCGGGACGAAATCATGAGCGGCGGCCTCGCACCCGCAGCGAAGCTGCCGTCGACCGCTCAGTTGAAGGCCCGGTTCGACGCCTCCAACGCCACCATCCAGAAGGCCGTCCAGCTCCTGAAGGACGAGGGCCTCGTCGTCGGCCGGGCGGGCGCGGCAGTGACCGTACGGGAGAACCGGCAGCGGACCGTCCGGCCGGCGGGCTCTCTCACGCCGGCGGCGGCCGGGGCTGCGTACCCCTGGCTCTCCGAGGCCGCGGAGCGGCCATCGGCAGCGCGCAGCACCCTGCTGACAGCGGAGGAGATCCGAGTTGCCGGCGATGTCGCTGCCGCGCTGGGGCTCCCGGCAGGCAGCCCGGCCGTGTGCCGGCACCAGCTGATCAGCATCGACGACGAACCGGCCGAGCTCGTCAGCTCGTACTACCCGCCGGGCATCGCGCGCGGCACCGCCCTCGCGGAGCCGCGCCGGATCCGGGGCGGCACCCCGACTCTTCTCACGGAGCTCGGCTTCCCGCCGCGCCGCAGTGTGGACCGGGTCTCAGCCCGGATCGCGACGCAGGAGCAGTACACCGCCCTGCGGCTGCCCGGCGACATGCCCGTACTCAGAACGCTCCGCACTGTGTACGGCGACGACGAGCTCCCCATCGAGGTCACCGTCATGGTGAAGGCCGGGCACCTCTACGAGCTCCAGTACGAGTTCACCCCCGAGTAGCCGGGCCCGGAACGCCACAGCGCCCGCCATCCCTGGTCGGGGACATGGCGGGCGCTGTGTCGGGAGTTCCGTACGCCGTTGTACGGACCGAATGAGGGGTCCCGCCCTTCGTGTGGCGGGGGTGCTGCGCGGCGGGTCCCCCGCCCTTGCGGGCGGGGGCCGCCGGTCTTACACGGTCAGCGAGCGGTCCGTCGGCTTGACCGGGTACGGGAGGGTGCTGGCTCCGGTCAGGAAGCGGTCCACGCCGCGGGCGGCCGAGCGGCCTTCCGCGATGGCCCAGACGATCAGCGACTGGCCGCGGCCCGCGTCACCGGCGACGAACACGCCGTCGACGTTGGTCGCGTAGGACGCGTCGCGGGCGACGTTGCCGCGGCCGTCCAGCTCCAGGCCGAACTGGTCCACCAGGCCGTTGGCCTGGTCGGTGCCGGTGAAGCCCATCGCCAGGGTGACCAGCTGCGCGGGGAGGACGCGCTCGGTGCCGGGCTTCTGGACGAGCTTGCCGTCGACGAACTCGACCTCGACGAGGTGCAGCGCCTTGACGTTGCCGTCCTCGTCGCCCTCGAAGTGGGTGGTGGAGACGGAGTAGACCCGCTCGCCGCCCTCCTCGTGCGCCGAGGTGACCTTGTACAGCATGGGGAAGGTCGGCCACGGCTGGTTGGCGTTACGGTCCTCGCCGGGCTTCGGCATGATCTCCAGCTGCGTGACCGAGGCCGCGCCCTGGCGGTGGGCGGTGCCCACGCAGTCCGCGCCGGTGTCGCCGCCGCCGATGACGACCACGTGCTTGCCCTCGGCCGTGATGGGGGGCGCCATGAAGTCGCCCTCCTGGACCTTGTTCGCGAGGGGGAGGTACTCCATCGCGAAGTGGATGCCGCCGAGCTCGCGGCCCGGGACCGGGAGGTCGCGGGAGACGGTGGCGCCCGCCGCGATGACCACCGCGTCGAACCGCTTGCGCAGGTCGGTGGCGGTGATGTCGCGGCCGACCTCGATGCCCGTGCGGAACTTGGTGCCCTCCGCGCGCATCTGCTCGATGCGGCGGTTGATGTGCACCTTCTCCATCTTGAACTCGGGGATGCCGTAGCGCAGCAGGCCGCCGATGCGGTCGGCGCGCTCGTACACGACCACGGTGTGGCCGGCCCGGGTCAGCTGCTGGGCGGCGGCCAGACCGGCCGGGCCCGAGCCGATGACGGCGGCGGTCTTGCCGGACAGGCGCTCGGGCGCCTGCGGGGTGACGTCGCCGTTGTCCCAGGCCTTGTCGATGATCGAGACTTCGACGTTCTTGATGGTGACGGCCGGCTGGTTGATGCCGAGCACGCACGCCGACTCACAGGGAGCCGGGCACAGCCGCCCGGTGAACTCCGGGAAGTTGTTCGTGGCGTGCAGGCGCTCCGAGGCGGCGGTCCAGTCCTCGCGGTACGCGAAGTCGTTCCACTCGGGGATCAGGTTCCCCAGCGGGCAGCCGTTGTGACAGAACGGAATGCCGCAGTCCATGCAGCGGCCGGCCTGCTTGCTGATGATCGGGAGCAGCGAGCCCGGGACGTAGACCTCGTTCCAGTCCTGAAGCCGTTCGGCGACGGGCCGGGAGCAGGCGGTCTCGCGGGGGGTGGTGAGGAAGCCCTTCGGGTCAGCCATTGGTCGCCGCCTCCATCATCTTCTCCGTGGTCTCGGATTCCGAGAGTCCGGCGAGCTCAGCGGCGTCCTTGGCGGCGAGCACTGCCTTGTACGTGGTGGGGATGATCTTGCTGAAGCGGTCCACCGAGACGGACCAGTCAGCCAGGAGCTTCGCGGCCACGGTCGAGCCGGTCTCCTCCTCGTGGCGGCGCACCACATCGTGCAGCCACTGCTTGTCGGTGTCGGACAGGGCCTCGACCGCGCCCGCGTTGCCGACGTTGACGTTGTGCGGGTCGAGGTCGATGACGTACGCGACGCCGCCCGACATGCCGGCCGCGAAGTTGCGGCCCGTCTCGCCCAGGACGACCGCCGTGCCGCCGGTCATGTACTCGCAGCCGTGGTCGCCCACGCCTTCCGAGACGACCAGGGCGCCGGAGTTGCGGACGCAGAAGCGTTCGCCGGTGCGGCCGCGCAGGAACATCTCGCCGCCGGTGGCTCCGTAGCCGATGGTGTTGCCGGCGATGGTGGAGTACTCGGCGAGGTGGTCGGCGGAGCGGTCCGGGCGGACCACGATCCGGCCGCCGGAGAGGCCCTTGCCGACGTAGTCGTTGGCGTCGCCCTCCAGGCGGAGGGTGATGCCCTTCGGCACGAAGGCACCGAAGGACTGGCCGGCGCTGCCCGTGAAGGTCAGGTCGATGGTGTTGTCGGGCAGGCCCGCGCCACCGAACTTCTTGGTGACCTGGTGGCCGAGCATGGTGCCGACGGTCCGGTTGATGTTGCGGATCGCGACCTGGGCGCGGACCGGCAGGGCCGCCTCCGCGGAGTCGGCGTTCAGCGCGTCGGCGGCGAGCTCGATGAGCTCGTTGTCGAGGGCCTTCTCCAGACCGTGGTCCTGCTCGATCAGGGCGTGGCGGACCGCGCCCTCGGGCAGCTCGGGCACGTAGAAGAGCGGCTCCAGGTCGAGACCCTGCGCCTTCCAGTGCGTCACGGCCTTCGTGGTGTCGAGCAGCTCGGCGTGGCCGACGGCCTCTTCGATCGAGCGGAAGCCCAGCTCGGCGAGGAGCTCGCGCACCTCCTCCGCGATGAACTCGAAGAAGTTGACGACGAACTCGGGCTTGCCGGAGAAGCGGTCGCGCAGGACCGGGTTCTGCGTGGCGATGCCGACCGGGCAGGTGTCCAGGTGGCAGACGCGCATCATGACGCAGCCGGAGACGACGAGCGGCGCGGTCGCGAAACCGAACTCCTCGGCGCCGAGCAGCGCGGCGATGACCACGTCGCGGCCGGTCTTGAGCTGGCCGTCGGTCTGGACGACGATGCGGTCGCGCAGCCCGTTGAGCAGCAGGGTCTGCTGGGTCTCGGCGAGGCCGAGCTCCCAGGGTCCGCCCGCGTGCTTCAGCGAGGTCAGCGGGGAGGCGCCCGTTCCGCCGTCGTGGCCGGAGATGAGGACGACGTCCGCGTGGGCCTTGGAGACACCCGCGGCGACCGTACCCACGCCGACCTCGGAGACGAGCTTCACGTGGATGCGCGCGACGGGGTTGGCGTTCTTGAGGTCGTGGATCAGCTGAGCCAGGTCCTCGATGGAGTAGATGTCGTGGTGCGGCGGCGGGGAGATCAGGCCGACGCCCGGGGTGGAGTGCCGGGTCTTGGCGACCCACGGGTAGACCTTGTGGCCGGGCAGCTGGCCGCCCTCGCCGGGCTTGGCACCCTGCGCCATCTTGATCTGGATGTCGTCCGCGTTGACCAGGTACTCGGAGGTCACGCCGAAGCGGCCGGAGGCGACCTGCTTGATCGACGAACGCCGCGCCGGGTCGTACAGGCGCTCCGGGTCCTCGCCGCCCTCACCGGTGTTGGACTTGGCGCCCAGCTGGTTCATGGCGATGGCGAGGGTCTCGTGCGCCTCCTTGGAGATGGAGCCGTACGACATGGCGCCGGTGGAGAAGCGCTTGACGATGTCGGCGACCGACTCGACCTCGTCGATGGAGATCGACGGACGGTCCTCGGTCTTGAAGCCGAAGAGCCCGCGGAGCGTCATCAGCCGCTCGGACTGCTCGTTCACCCGGTCCGTGTACTGCTTGAAGATGTCGTACCGGCGGTTGCGGGTGGCGTGCTGGAGGCGGAAGACCGTCTCCGGGTCGAACAGGTGCGGCTCGCCCTCGCGGCGCCACTGGTACTCGCCGCCGATCTCCAGCGCGCGGTGCGTGGCCGCGATGCCGGAGGCCGGGTACGCCTTGGCGTGGCGCGCGGCCACCTCCTTGGCGACGACGTCCAGGCCGGCGCCGCCGATCTTGGTGGCGGTGCCGCTGAAGTAGGCGGCGACGAACTCCTCGTTCAGGCCGACGGCCTCGAAGACCTGGGCGCCGCGGTAGGAGGCGACGGTGGAGATGCCCATCTTGGACATGACCTTCAGGACGCCCTTGCCGAGCGCGTAGATCAGGTTCTTGATGGCCTGCTCCGGCTCCAGGCCGGAGAGGAAGGTACCGGCGCGCAGCAGGTCCTCGACGGACTCCATGGCGAGGTACGGGTTGACCGCGGCGGCGCCGTAGCCGATGAGCAGGGCGACGTGGTGGACCTCGCGGACGTCACCGGCCTCGACGAGCAGACCCACCTGGGTGCGCTGCTTGGTCGCGATGAGGTGGTGGTGCACGGCGGAGGTGAGCAGCAGCGACGGGATCGGCGCGTGCTCGGCGTCCGAGTGGCGGTCCGAGAGGACGATCAGGCGGGCGCCGGCCGCGATGGCCGCGTCGGCCTCGGTACGGATCTCCGCGATCCGCGCGGCGAGCGCCTCGGCGCCGCCCGAGACCCGGTAGAGGCCCGAGAGGGTGGCGGCCTTCATGCCCGGCATGTCGCCGTCGGCGTTGATGTGGATGAGCTTGGCCAGCTCGTCGTTGTCGATCACCGGGAAGGGCAGCGTGACGCTGCGGCACGACGCGGAGGTCGGCTCCAGGAGGTTGGACTCCGGGCCGATCGAGGACAGCAGCGAGGTGACGAGCTCCTCGCGGATGGCGTCCAGCGGCGGGTTGGTGACCTGCGCGAAGAGCTGGGTGAAGTAGTCGAAGAGCAGCCGGGGGCGCTCGGACAGGGCCGCGATCGGCGAGTCCGTACCCATGGAGCCGAGCGGCTCACCGCCGGTGCGGGCCATCGGCGCGAGGATGACGCGGAGCTCTTCCTCGGTGTAGCCGAAGGTCTGCTGGCGGCGGGTGACCGAGGCGTGGGTGTGCACGATGTGCTCACGCTCGGGCAGGTCCGACAGCTCGATCTCGCCGGTCTCCAGCCAGTCGGCGTACGGAGCGGCGGAGGCGAGCTCGTCCTTGATCTCGTCGTCTTCGATGATCCGCTTCTGGGCGGTGTCGACGAGGAACATCTTGCCGGGCTGCAGGCGGCCCTTGCGGACGACCTTGGCGGGGTCGATGTCGAGCACGCCGACCTCGGAGCCGAGGACGACGAGGCCGTCGTCGGTGACCCAGTAGCGGCCGGGGCGCAGACCGTTGCGGTCGAGGACCGCGCCGACCTGGGTGCCGTCGGTGAAGGTGACGCAGGCCGGGCCGTCCCAGGGCTCCATCATCGTGGAGTGGTACTGGTAGAACGCGCGGCGGGCCGGGGCCATGGAGGTGTGGTTCTCCCACGCCTCCGGGATCATCATCAGCACGCTGTGCGGGAGCGAGCGGCCACCGAGGTGGAGCAGCTCCAGGACCTCGTCGAAGGAGGCCGAGTCGGAGGCGTCCGGGGTGCAGATCGGGAAGATCCGGTCCAGCGCGCCCTCGCCGAAGACCTCGGACGCCAGCTGGGACTCGCGGGCCTTCATCCAGTTGCGGTTGCCCTTGACCGTGTTGATCTCGCCGTTGTGCGCGACGAAACGGTACGGGTGGGCGAGCGGCCAGGACGGGAAAGTGTTCGTCGAGAACCGCGAGTGGACCAGGGCGAGCGCCGAGGCGAAACGGCGGTCGGAGAGGTCGGGGAAGAAGGGCTCGAGCTGGCCGGTGGTCAGCATGCCCTTGTAGACGATCGTGCGGGCGGAGAGCGAGGGGAAGTACACCCCGGCCTCACGCTCGGCGCGCTTGCGCAGCACGAAGGCCTTGCGGTCCAGCTCGATGCCCGTCGTCCCGTTGGAGACGAACAGCTGGGAGAAGGCCGGCATGGTGGCGCGGGCGCCGTTGCCGAGGAGGTCCGGCGTAACCGGAACCTCGCGCCAGCCGAGGACCGTCAGGTTCTCCTGGGCGGCGATGGCCTCGATCTGCTCCACGGCGACGGCCTGTGCGGTGCCGTCGGCGGGGAGGAAGGCGATGCCGACGGCGTACGCGCCGGCCTCGGGGAGATCGAATCCGGCGACCTCGCGCAGGAACGCGTCGGGCACCTGGGAGAGGATTCCGGCACCGTCGCCCGAGTCCGGCTCGGAGCCGGTCGCGCCGCGGTGCTCGAGGTTCCGCAATACGGTCAGGGCCTGCTCAACGAGGGTGTGGGTGGCCTCGCCGGTGAGGTTCGCCACGAAACCGACGCCACAGGCGTCCTTCTCGTTGCGCGGGTCGTACATGCCCTGCTGGGCGGGGCGACCGTCCATGGGCGACCAGGCGGTGTTGCTGAGGCCGGTCGCGGAGTGCGTGGATGCGGAACGCATCGGCTCTCCCGTCGTCGTCGTGGCATATGTGCATAGCCGAGGGACGACGTTGGCCCTCTGCGAAATTTCGTGCAGATTACATGATGACGACAATCCCGCGAAGCGGATATGCCATTCCAGCATGCGGACACCGCACGGCAGAAAGAAGGGGACCTTCGAGGTGTTCGGGGAAACGCAGCACGGGGAGAAGGTCCCGACGCGTGGCGGGCATCATTGCCCGGGCGCCCTGGTCTGATGCCCGGCGGACACGGGATCGAAACCGCCAGGTAACCGACTACTTATGTTGCCTACTGCATAGTGTCTCACTCCCTGCTCGGTCAGCCTACGGCTCCACCGATCCAGCTTCCCAGGATGTACGTCACACCGGCGGCGGCGCCACCCAGGACAAGCTGGCGCAAACCGCTGTACCACCAGGTGCGGGCGGTGACCCGGGCGACGAGCGCTCCGCAGGCGAAGAGCCCGATGAGCGCCAGCAGCACCGCGGGCCACAGCGAGGTGGCACCGAGCAGGTAGGGCAGTACGGGGAGCAGCGCGCCCAGCGCGAAGGAGCCGAAGGACGAGACGGCGGCGACGGCCGGCGAGGGCAGGTCGTCCGGGTCGATCCCGAGCTCCTCACGGGCGTGGATCTCCAGCGCCTGCTCGGGGTCGCGGGAGAGCTGCATGGCCACCTCGCGGGCCAGCGCGGGCTCGACGCCGCGCGATACGTACAGCTCGGCGAGCTCCTCCATCTCGTCGACGGGGTGCTTGCGCAACTGCTGGCGCTCTATGTCCAGTTCGGCCAGCACGAGCTCGCGCTGCGAGGCGACGGAGGTGTACTCGCCGGCCGCCATCGAGAAGGCGCCCGCCGCGAGGCCCGCGAGGCCGGTGATCACGATGGTGTGCGGGGCGACGGCGCCGCCCGCCACACCGGTCATCAGGGCGAGGTTGGAGACCAGTCCGTCCATGGCGCCGAAGACCGCCGGCCGCAGCCATCCGCCGTTGACGTCGCGGTGGGTGTGGTTGTCCCGGTGGGCGGTGTGCAGCGGTGCTTCGATGTCGATGATGGACATACGGATATCTCCCCATTTGTGCGAACGGGCGCCGCGAGACCTCCCGCTCCCCCTGAACACCTCGAAACTACGCACGATTTCTGCCGCCCGCCAGCAAGGAAGGCCGTACTTACCTGCGGTTTTGCGGGTCGGCGACCGGGTGACGGCGGTGTACGCGGGGTGTTTCGCGACGAGCGACAAACCACATGCCGTGGCACAAATCCCCCAAGGGCTCATCATGAGTCCCATCAAGTGGAGAGGCGCGCCATGGAGCTGATTGCATGCAATCCGCAGGTCCTCCTCGAACGGGCCAGGGGCGCTCTTCTGGGACTGGCGGTGGGTGACGCGCTGGGCGCCCCCGCGGAGAACATGAAGCCGTCGGAGATCCGTGCCAAGTGGGGCCGGATCGAGGGCTTCGTGTCGGAGGACCCGGCGGGCACGGACGACACCGAGTACGCGATCTTCTCCGGGCTGCTGCTGGCCCGGCACGGCTCGGCGCTCGCGGTCTCCCACGTGGAACGGGCCTGGCACCACTGGATCGCGGACCTCGACGAAGGCCCGTTCCGGGGCGCCGGGTTCTCGGAGCGCGGGACCCTCGAAAACCTCCGCCGCGGTCTGGCGGCCCCCATCTCGGCCCAGCACCGCCACGCGTGGTCGGACGGTCTCGCCATGCGGGCGGCGCCGTTCGGCGTCTTCGCGGCGGGCCGGCCGGCGGAGGCGGCCCGCCTCGTCGCCATCGACGGCTCGGTCAGCCACGACGGGGAGGGCATCTACGGCGGCCAGGCGGTCGCCGCCGGGGTCGCCGCGGCGATGGCGGGCGGCTCCCCCGCCTCGGTCGTCTCCGCGGCCCTGTCCGTCATCCCGTCCGACTCCTGGACGGCCCGCTCCCTGCGCCGCGCGGTGACGGCCGCCCCGCGCGGCGAACGGGCCGTGCGCTCGGCGGTGGTCATCGGCGGCTACCCCTGGACGGACCTGGCGCCCGAGGCGGTGGGCCTGGCCTTCGGTGCCTTCGCCGCGTGCGGGGGCGACTTCCCGTCCTCGGTCCTCACGGCCGTGAACATGGGCCGCGACGCCGACACCACGGCGGCGGTGGCGGGCGCCCTGTCCGGCGCCCTGTCCGGCGCCGCCGCGATCCCCACCGCCTGGGCCTCGGCCATCGGCCCGGTCCGCGGCAGCTGCCTCCCCTCGATGCGGGGCTACCACGTCCTGGACATCGCGGACCTCCTCACCCCGGAATACGAGGCCCCCCGATGACCCCACCCCCCTTCACCCCGGACACCACTCCCTCCTCCCCGCCGGACACCCCACCGCAGACCGGGGCCGAGGGCCGGGGGGCGAAGGGCGCGGGGGGCGGGCCGCCCATGGACGCCGCTGCGCGGGGCTCTTCCCCCACCCCGCCCCTTCCCGCGGCATCGATCAGCGGCTCCGCCACGGGCGGGGCATGCGGCCCCGGGCGGCGCTCCCGGGGTTCCGCCCCGGACCCGTCGGGGGCTCCGCCCCCGCACCCCCGCGCCTCAAACGCCGGCGAGGCTGAGGTTGCCCCCGGCGAGGCGGCATTTGCCCTCCGGGCGAACCAGCCGCGCTTGGCGGACGGCAGCAGCCGAAATCCAGCCCCTCCGGCGTTTGAGGAGCGGGGTC
>NZ_JBHWJY010000087.1:0-35647 GCF_042731135.1 Streptomyces sp. NPDC059874 | reverse complement strand
GACAAAAGTCGACCCCCCCCGGAAGGAGGCCGGGCATGCTGGAGCGGCTGAACCAGGCCATGGAGCACATCGAATCCCATCTCGACCAGACCGTCGACGTGGAGGAACTGGCACGCATCGCGGCCACCTCGGAGCACCACCTGCGCCGGATGTTCTCCGCGCTTGCGGGCATGCCCCTGTCGGAGTACGTCCGGCGCCGCCGGCTCACCCTCGCGGGCGCCGAAGTACTCGCGGGACGTGAGACGCTCCTGGAGATCGCGGTGCGTTATGGATACGGCTCCGGCGAGGCGTTCGCGCGGGCGTTCCGTGCCATGCACGGCATCGGACCGGGCGAGGCCCGGCGTACCGGCGCCGCGCTCAACTCCCAGTCCCGGATGGCTTTCCGCCTCACCATCGAAGGGAGCAGCAGTATGCGATACCGCGTCGTGGACAAGGCGGACTTCAACGTCGTCGGGTTCAAGGCCCGGGTACCGCTGGTGCATGCCGGACCGAACCAGGCGATCATGGACTTTGTCCGTGGGATCGATCCGCAGACCCTGGAGCGCCTGGAGAAACTGTCGGACCAGGAGCCGCACGGCATCGTCGCGGTCTGCGACGGCATGGACCCCAGCCGCGTCGAGGGCACTGAACTCGACTACATCCACGGCGTGATCACCTCCGCTGCCGCGCTGGAGGGCACGACCACGTTGGCCGTCCCGGCCGGCACCTGGGCGGTCTTCACCACCTCCGGGCCGGCACCACAGGCCATCCAGGAGCTGTGGCGGGACGTGTTCACCGAGTGGTTCCCGTCGAACCCGTACCGCACCCGCACCGGCCCTGAGATCCTGCGCTTCCACCTGTCGCCGGAGAAGACCGAGGCCGACGCCGAACTGTGGCTCCCGGTGGAGCCCGAGCACGGCTGAACACAGCGCCATCCCCCGGGCTGGCTTTGTTCATGAGAACGGGCTCTGGCACGACTTCTGTGGACCTGGCGCGACGTGGGGTGTCGTGCGCTGGACTACGTCCAGGTCGGCTGCGGTGCCGACGGGATTTGAACCCGCGGACAGATGAGAGCAGGTCCGCCCCGTCTCCGTCAGTCGCCGTGGGAGGGACCTCGCCCACGTCGATCGCAATGGGCCGCTCTGCCACGGCACCGCAACCTGCAGGAATGCGCGCACTCCCGCTCCGACACAGGGTAGAGAGCCCGTTCTCTGGGGACGAATCTTTATCCGGGACACCGGCAACCGCTGCCACGGGTCCACAGAAGTTGTGCCAGAGCCCGTTCTCATGAACAAGGCCACCCGCGAGGAGACCGTGCCCCGCCAGCCGAAGAAGACTGCTGCGGCGAAGCCCTGAAGACTGCCGGCGGGTTACTTGCTCCCTGGCTTTGCCGACGAGTTTGGAAGCGACTCGGGGCTTGCTTTGGCGCGGTCGCTGTGCCCGGCATGACGAGAGCTGCGCCCGCCACGGGATGCGGGGAGTCAGGCGCGATCACGTACGGGGATGTTCGTGGCCGGTCATACGGCGCGGCCCATGACGATCATCAGGTAGGTGAGGCCGATGGTTGCTCCCCACAGGATCAGGGACGACAGCGCGACCAGCACACGGTCGAAGACGGGGTGGACGCCGACATTCGTGCCGGGGTCGTCCGGGTGGTAGCTGATCTCGATCTCGCTCGCGTATGCCCGCCGAGAGTAGTTGTGGGATGCGCCGCTCTGGTCCGTGTATTGGTACGTCCCTGACTTGCCGAAGGGGCTGGTGCGCACCGCCATCACCGTGATGCCGTACCGGGGCAGGCGCCACATCTGGTAACCCCGCTCCATCGTGACGGCGCTCACGACGTTGAGGAGCAGCGCCACGATCCCCAGCAGGACCGAGAGAACGAGCGCTCCTGGCTCCCCCCGCATGATGACCAATGCGCTCATGGCGATGAGTCCCGTGAGACCTGGGCCGAAGGCGACCACGGCCCACGCCAGGCCCTTGGCCTTCTCGCCGGCGCTGAGGGGAGTACGAGGGGGACGCAGAGAGCGCGTGGTGACGAGTGCGGCGCCGTCAAAGGACGGGTCGGACTCCGGCAACTCGGCCAAGGCCTCGTCCAGCGCCGCGGCGAACATGCTCACAGCCGCCTCGCTGACGCCCTCGCCCCGATGGACCACGGGCTGGGCACCCTCCGGTACGCGCAGCTCGACGGCGACGGCCTGGTCGTCCGGCAGGACAGCCCGAGTGGCCTCCAAGGGGATCCGTATCTCCTCGTCCCTGCCGCGCAGTGTCAGCGCCCCGTCCTCTGACGCAGTACGGCTCCTTTGTGGCCGCGCAGGATGGGAGTAGAGGACGGCGTGGTCGACATGGGCGTGATCGTAAGGTGTGATCACTGGGCGGTGAAGTCCACGACTCCTGCAGGGATCCGGAGGCATCCATCAGCTCACGCCACCGTACGCCGCTCATGCCTTGAGGAAGGCCCCCACGGTGACGGCATGCTCCTCTGGATCGACTGATGCCTTCCTGCCGGCCGACAGGACGCGGCTGGTGAGGTCGGACAGCGAACACGTCCTGTCCGGATGGCCGGGTGCATCCCCGCGCATGCAGGGGCCGGGTTGTGTCTGCTCTTAACGAGGGCCATCCCCGCGCGCGCGGGGCTTGGCTGGAGGCCCAGGGCGAACACATCTGACGGGTCATTCCCGCGCAGGCGGGGAAGAAGGACGTGCGGTGCGAACACTTCCGACAGGCCATCCCCCGCTTGCAGGGAGGACTGCGGACCCGAGGTTAGCGCCAGCCGGGGGGCGTGGCCAGTACGCGCAGCCGGCACCCACCTCAAGGAACCGTACCCGTAGGTCATCGGTCCGTCCTAGGCTGGAAGGTGCTTACGAGCTCGCTCGGACTCTGCTGGTGGCAGCTCCGGGCTTGCTATGGGAGCGTCCCTTTCCTGGGATTGGCCCCCGACCCGCAGCAACGGGGCAGGGGCCCGGTCAGAGGGGCGACGATGGCTGCTCCTCGGCGTTTAGAGCGCGCCGAGTAGCAGCCGTCACCACATGGTGTCGACGACCTTGGCCGTCAGCGCGGCGATGAACCCCGCGACGACGAGCGCCAGCAGCCATGTGACACCAGTCAGCGCAAGCCGACGTACCTCGGGCTTCCGCAACCTCTCCCGTAAGCAAACCTTCATCCTGGATGCCTCCTGCACCGAAAAGCCCTTCCCGGAAGTGGGAAGGACGTGTCGGCGCAGGGACCCCCTCAGTGAGGTTCACGTTCCCAAGGGAACCACGAACAGCGCTGCTGCGTAGGCGACTTGACCCAAATCTCAACTCCCAGCCGGGAGCGAACACTTCTGAGTAGGCCTACCAGCTCGGAGGTGTCGGTGCTCCCTGCCGGAGTCACTTCCGCCCGTTGCGCCGCATCAGGATCGTCAACGTCGCGCGGGCGTCGCGGCGTCGCTGCGGGTTGCGGGAGAGTACGGAGGACGCGGCCACGGTGACGACGGCGCTGGTGAAGGCGAGGCCGGTGGCCGCGGTCAGGGTGGCTGCGTCCTGGAACACGGACTGCAGGACAGACAGCAGAACGGACATGGGGATCTCCTCAAGTCGTCGCCCGGCGGTTCGTCCGCCTGGCGGGGTGCCACAGGTATCCACCGTCCGAAGGTCTTCCGGCGATGTCCGGAGAGTCAGAGCAGATGTATTTGTGCAGGTCAGAGAGGCGAAAAGAATGCTTCCGGAGAAGTTGTCCGCCGACGGCGGGGAGACCGGTGGTCAGGTGCCCGGCTTCTCGGCGGAGCTGCGAGCGCTGTACGCCGCCGCGGGCGGGGGAAAGACGTTGACGCTCAGAGACCTCGTCAGCATCGGTGAACCCCACGGCTTCAAGGTGGCGGACTCCACCCTCAGCGCATGGCTCACCGGCCCCTCGGTCCCCACACAGCAGCGTCACGTCCGCTACGTGCTGAACCTGCTGATCCCCTTACTGGAAAGCCGGGCCGCCGAGCGCTCCAAGGACCACCAGAGGACCTGCACGGAGACGTGGGAGACCAGGCTCTCCGCGGCCCAGGCCGTGCGGAAGAGCGGGCAGGGAGGCCGTGGCCGTCGCGTCCACGCCGCCTCGCCCGGCCGCCTGTTCGGAGTTCCGTCCCAGGCCCTCCAGGACGTTCTGCCACACGAGTTCGTCGGCCGTGACGAGGAACTGGGCCTACTGTCGGCCTTCGCCGCGGCCCCGGACGGAGGCCCCGCCTACGTGTGGTGGCAGGCGGACGCCTGGGCCGGCAAGACGGCCCTGCTCGCCTGGTTCGCCACGCGCCGCCTTCCCGCCGGCGTCGATGCCGTTCACCACTTCATCGCCGGGCGCCTCGGCACCAACCGGCGCGAAGACTTCCTCTCGGCGGTCGGAGACCAGCTCGCCTCCGTCGCCGGCCGGAAGCTCAAGGCGACGGAACGCGGGCGGCCGGAGGCCCTGCCCGCGCTGTACGAAGAGGCTGCGAAGGCCAGCGCAGGCCGCCACCGGCGCCTGCTGATGATCGTCGACGGCCTCGACGAGGACGCGGACGCAGGTCCGGGCGGCCTGAGCATCGCCGCGCTCCTGCCCAAGCAACCCCCGCACGGCATGCGCGTCCTCGTGTCCGGGCGCGCACACCCGCAGGTCCCGCAGGACGTCGCCGACGGCCACCCGCTACGGGACCGTGGCATCGTCCGCCGTCTGGCCGACTCGCCCGCCGCCCACGTCATCAGGGACACCGCGCTGCAGGAGCTGGACGCCCTGCTGGACGACGAGCGCATCGGCTCCCAACTCCTCGGCCTGCTTGTCGTCGCCCAAGGGGCTCTCACCGGCGACGACATGGCCGCACTCGCCGGCGTCCGGCCGCACGACGTCCAGAAGAGGCTCCGCAGGGTCGTCGGCCGCAACATGGCACCCACCGACACCGACCACCTCACGCTGGGCGCGCAGGCTCAGGCCGCCGCCGCCGACGCCGGCCGACGTACGTTCGTACTGGCACACGAGGAGCTGCACCGGGCCGCCTCCGAAGCACTCGGCAAGGCCGAGCTCGCCAAGTACAAACGGCGCCTGCACGCCTGGGCCGACGACTACCGGGCCGAGGGCTGGCCCGAGGACACCCCCAACTACCTGCTCACGGGCTACACGCGGCTCGTGCGGCACAGCGGGGACCCCGACCGGCTCGCAGACCTCGTTCTCGACCCGCGGCGCCAGCTCCGCCTCGTCCAGCGCTCCGGACCGGACGTCGCTCTCGCCGATCTCGCCCTGGTCGCTCCGCCCGATGCCGACCGCACGCCGCCGAGCCTGGTCACAGCGGCGAGCGCGGGCATGTCCCGGGAGTGGCTTCTCCGGCACTCGCGGCCGCTGCCTCGATCCGTCGCGCGGACGGTTGCCCGGCGCGGTGACGTCCGGCGGGCCAGGGCGCTCGCGGGGGCCTCCCCGTATGCCGCGGCGAAGGCGTTGGCCTTCGCCGACGTGGCCCGCGTACTGGTGGACATGGGACACGAGGAGGCCGGCGATGCCGCGCGGGAGGCGGGGGAGTGGGCGCGTACGGACCTTCGCCAGGTCGGCCCCTTCGGGTACGCACGCAACGAGGCGGAGGCGGCTGCCGGCCAGGCCGCGCTCGCCCTGCTGACCACGAACCAGGAGGCAGCGGGCCTGGAGGTGCTCCGCGCGACCCACGGGTCGAGCACGGCCAGGTACGAGGCATGGGCGGAGGCAGCCCGCCTGCTGGCGCCGGACCACCCGGTGTCTGCCGCGGGACTGCTGGACGAACTGGAAGAGGAGGCCGCGGACCTGGCCGAGGAGCCGCGGGACGGGAGTGCCGTAGCCGTCCAGATCTGGGAAGCCGTCGTGACCGTGGCCGCCGACCGCGCGGACCGGCTCCTCGACCGCATCCTGGAGCACGCCCGCGCAGTATGGGATGTGGTGCCGAGACTGGAGAACGTCTCCGTGTTGGCCGGCGCGGCCTCGGCATTGGCACAGGCCCGGCCGGAGGACGCCACGAGCCTCGCGAACCTGGCCCACCGACACGTCGAGGCGGTGCTCGTCACCGGTGCCACGCCGCTGTCGGCGACGGACGCCTTCCACCTGGAGTTCGGCTTCCGACACACCCTCGCTCGGCTCGCCCAGGCACTCACCGACACCGGGAAGCCCGCGGAACAGGTCCGGCGCCTCCTGGAGGCGCTGGACCAGTCGATCCCCGGAGGGCCGGGAGACCGGTCCGAACACCTCAATGGCATGGACGTAGATGTAGACGAGGACGAAGAGGGAGCCGACTCCGAGGCCGAACGACTGGCCGACGAAGCCTTTCGGTTGGCGGACCTCGGCAACGACAGCGAGGCGAAAAGCCGCTTGGACGAGGCCCTCGCCCTGCTGCCGGCGGCAGGCCCGGGCACGGGCCGCGCGCCCCGGTGGCTCCCGTCACTGGTCGGAGCACTCGTACGGATCGACGCCGCAGAGGATGCCGAGCCACTGCTCGACCCGCGGCAGGATCCGGCCGACCGGGCGCGTGCGTACGCCGCCATGGCCTTGGCGTACGCGGATCTCGGGCTGGTCGGCGATGCACGCAGGCGCGCGCAGCAGGCGGCGCAGGCCACCGCCGGATCTGCCCCCGGCGGCGCCTGGGCGCACGCCGCGCAGGCGCTGGCCTGCGCGGGAGAGGGGGAGGCCGCGGAGGACCTCATCCGCCGGCACATGGTGCCCACGGACCGCAGCAAGAAGGCGGCATGGAAGCAGGCCGACCGGCTGGCCCGCATCGCCGTGGCCGCAGGGCTCGCGGAGCGCGATCCGCGGAGGTCGGGCGAGCTGCTCTTCCCGCTCCTCGAGGATCTGTACGCCGGCAGGCAATCACCACAAGGGATGTTCACCTTGCTGGCCCGCTTCGCCGGCCTCCTTCCGGCCGTGGCTGCGGCTGCGGCCGACGGCGAGCACCCGTACGACCGGCTCCTCCACGAGGTGAAGGAGGCAGGGATCGCGTACGCGGACAGGAAGGACCCGAAGACCTGGCTGCCCGAAACGGTCCTGGTTCACGCCCTCCTGCGCATCGGCGCGGGGGAGGAGCCCGGCCGGCAGCTGGACTGGCTGACCAGCGACCTGGCGAACCGCGGGCACGAGCACTTTCCCACGGCCGCCCTCGCGGTGGTCCACGCGGCGCGGGGCGACATCGAGGCGGCCCGCACGGTGGCCGAGCGCCTCACCGACCCGCGGACCCGAGCGGCCGCGCTCGCCGCGGTGGCGGGTCACCTCGCCCGGGTCCAGGTCCGCCCCCTCCCAGCGATTGAACCCGCCGCGCAGCCGGACCCCTTCACCCGCACCATCGAGCACCTGGCCCTGGACATCACCCCACACGCATCGGCCGACGAGCGGGCGGCCACTGGGTTCCTCCACCAGATCCTGAACACCGTGGGCTGGTACCACGCCCTGCCGGTCCTGGCCCAGGTCGAACCCGAAGCGGTCGCGCGCGTCCGGGACATCGCGCTTGTCCACGCCCGCGCCGCGGGAGACGTGGGAGGCGCGGCGGCCGCAAGGTGACCGGACCGGCGTAGTCTCGAGGCCGGCAAGCTTGATCCCCGGACATGAGGGGATGGCCCTCCGTTGGTCTTCAGGTTGAAGGTCTCCAGCGGATGCTCCCTGCCCTCGCGGGGATGAACCCCGCCGTTCTCCGCGACGGTCAACGGCCCCGGCTGTTTCCCGCCCCAGGACTCCGTTCCCGAAGGGCTGGGGTGGTCCGACCCCGGCATGGGTCGCATGGACGCGGGGGTCATGATGGCCCACCGCTAGGCGCCCGGCTCCGAGATCCGTCAGCAGCGCGGTGGGATTGGTGCGGAGCCCACGGTGCAGGGTGAGCCGTCCAGTCCTACGCGGAGAAGGCCGCGGTCGAGCTGGACGACGTCCGTCAGCCACGGTACGCGCGGCCGTGCCTCCAGCAGTTGGTCCGCGAACGCCTACTCGGAGGCGAAGAGGCGCGGCGGGCACGCACGCATGTAGGCACCGAGCACATCGCGGACCGCGACACCATGAACACCGCTACCAACCAGGCCTTGCGCCGGCTCTTTCCCGGCGGTCGGGCCGGCCGACGCCCGTCCCGACCACATGTCCGCACTCCTAGGCGAGATCGGTGTCCCGGTCTCAGCCGCCCGCGGCGCCGCCATCCGGCAACAACTCCTCGAAATTCCCGCCCCCGTCGTCGGGAAGTCCTCGGCTACCACGACAAGACCACCAGCCGCCTCCTCAAAGAGAGCGGCGACCTGGAGCTGATATGCCGCAGGCGACCACCTAAGGTCACCATCCGGCTGGACTCCCCATCGACTCACCGACGGTTGAAGCTCAGATCACGTCTCGGACCACCTGCGGGTAGCCGATCTCGGCGATGTCCTCGGCCAGGTCTGCGAGGGTGACTTCCGAGTTCAGCGATGACACGAGCTTCTGGCTCAGCGGCCGCAGGGCATACACGTTGCGCACCGCTTCCAGGTCCACGGGAACCTCGTAGTAGTCCTCGGCGAAGCGCTGGAATGTTTCCGGTGAACGGTCGACCAGGAGCTCGAACGGCCCCGTTGCCCCATCGGGGTCGGAACACCCGGCGGGGAAGTCGATTACGCCGTGCCGCCACCGATCATCCGTCGCCTCCCGCCACAGGCAGGCCGTCACGACGGGAACGTCGTCCTCGTCGGTGAACGCCGGCTCTTCGACGAAGAGCTTGAAGACCTCCGGAACCTCGTCGATCACTCCCGGCCAGGGCTCGCCATCGTTGCCATATGGGCTCATCGGTGCTTCGTGGTCGAAGCCACGGACATAGGCCCCGGCCGCCGAGAACACAATGGAGTACTCGTTCCCCGACCCGTTGCGCATCGACGCCATCTCCTCGCCGTCGGCCCAGTCGGCATTGAAGGAGTAGTACCGGCCTTCCCAGTCCGGGCTCAAGATCGCATCGAGCATCGCCAGTGAGCGGCACAGGTTCCGCAGGTCGGCGATTGAAGGGAGCCGGCGAGCTACGTCATAGACAGTCACGTGCTCATCCAACCGGATGCCTCTGACACCCAGAATCTCCCCCAAGGATGTCACGCTCCGTAGCAGTATTGGAGTCGGGTTGATCAACTCGCGACGGTTGAATACGCGAGCCCACCAGTACCAAGGCCGGCAAAATGCACGGCTACCGCAGCTCGGCAGAGATCTACTATGACCACTTGAACAGCGGTGATGCGCTGACCGCTTGAGCCCGCCATGGTTTGTTGAAGCTGGTCCAGCGAAGCTTGCGGGCCGCCACTGGAACGGCGCCGATATCCTCGCGGACGTGATCTACGAGGGAACGATGGGCATGGATGAGGGCGCTCCGACTACAGCGCGTCTCCGCGATGTACTGAACCGTGCTGAGCGCGTCGTGATCGCTGAGGGATCTCCTGACGAGGCGGACTCCGCCGAGGTGGCGCGGATCGTGGTGACCGGTACTGAGATCGCCGACTTGGCCCAACTGCTGGCCATTGTGGACGGTGGTACTGGCGACCGGTGCCGGTGCAACGGCTGGCCGACGATCGTGGTTCACGACGTCAAGGGCGAGCTGATCGCCTGCTGGACGCTGCACCACCAATCCGGCCTTCGAGGGATCGGCGACTGTGATGCCGACCTGCGAGATGGTCCGGCACTCACCGAGTGGCTGGCGGAGCGAGGCCTGACCGGATCTCGGGAGGTTCAGGCGGGGCTGGCCGTGCAAGAGGCTGAGGAAGACCGGCGTCGGCTGCGCTGGCTCCAGGCCGCGCCCGCCGGGCTGCGTGACGCGGCCATGGATGTCTTCGACCCGCCGGGGCGTGACCTGGAAGCCTGGTCAGGTCGACTTCGCGACGCGAAGGCTCGGCTCGCCGCGCTCGTCCAAGATGGCTATCCCGACGGGATCGAGCGGATCCGCGTCCTGCTGGCATGGGCCGGGGTTCCCGCCAGGGAGTCCACCGGTGGCCTGAAGTGGTACGACATGGCCGTCGAGCAGCAGCTGCTCGCCGAAGATCCCGACCTCATCCTCGCCGCACTCGCCGCCCGTCCGCTGAGCCCGGCCCAACTTGACGGCGCGGCCCAACTCTTCGGTTCTCTCGAATGGACCGGAGCGCACGGCAAGCAGCTGCCCGAGCCGCTGCGGTCGATGCTGATCGGGCACATCCAAGCGGACGGCACCGACCCCATGAGGTTCCGGATGCGCCACGGCTACTACGGTGCCGAGCGATCCGCCTGACAGGACGTTGCCGCCTGTCGGACGGGTCTCCCCCGACTCCTTCGTCGGCATCGCCGCCGTTTCCGTGCTGCCGGTCATCGCTCCCAGTACCCGGCCGGCGTCGAGGGCGGCCGGGTAGCCGTCTGGCCGGCGCCCCTATCGCTAGCTGTCGTCTTCGCCGACCAACGGTTCGCGCAGCGGCCGGCGCCGGGCCTCCTGTGGTCGGAAGAACGCATACTGGCCGAGGAGCAGCACGGACACCGCCTTGCCGTCGGGACGACGACGAGCAGGTCGGCGTCGAAGAACCCATCGCGGCCTTGCACGAGCCAATCAGGGCGTGCGGATCACTGCTCCCGAGACGAACCACTGCACCAGGGCAGCGGCAAGGTGGACTTCCCCCCTGGCGGCTTCCAGGGTCTCGGGCGCGGTGGCGCTCTGGGCGCCGTGGCGCGAAGTCTGCCCGTCCCACAGGGTGCGCACGCCGAATCCGCCAGCACCCTCCTGGCCGCGGTCGTCGTCGGCCTGCGCGAGCGCGGGTCCTCCGTCAGCGGTGACGACCAGGCCGAAGCCCGCAAAGCCCTGACCGGGCTGGAGGTCAAGCTCCTGCAGGCCGGGAACGTCGCGGCCGCGGCCAGGCCGTCGGCGCCGACATCGACGGGCTGTACGCCATCGCCCGCTGTGCGTCGTCCGGGCCGACGACCTCAAGCACGTAGAGCCGTGCCAGCTCGGCCGAGGGCCACTGAGCGGTACAGAAGCGGCAGTGCAGCTCCGGCTCCGGGACGAAGTCCCTCTATGCGGTCGTGGTCTTCCTGCGGGATCACCACGGCGTACTGCCGGCAGTGCGGGCACAGAACCGTGCGGTGAGCCATGCCCTGGAGCGCGGCGTTGACATCGCCCATCCGATCCTTGACCAACGAGTCGATGCGGCCCAGCCGCTCCCGGATGCGCTCCATGTTCTCCATGTACTCGGCGCCGAACTGGCTGGGGGACCGGGGGTCATAGAGGTGTGTCGGGATGAAGTCGAGGAGGAAACCGAGCACCCGCGTGATCTGAGTCTCGATCGCGTATGCCGGCGCCGTGTGCCCGTAGTGGGTGAGTGCGTTGCGGGTCCGGGTCAGTCTGATGAGGGCTGTGCGGTTCGCTTCACCGATGTCGAGGCCGACGATGTCGCGCAGGCGATCCATGGTTGCGTCCAAGGTCACGCTGGCGAAGTCGCCTTCGCGGAACTTGCTCTCCGTCGCTTGGCGCAGGTCGCTGAAGACCAGACTCCAGTGCTCACGGACGAGGCGAGCTTTGAGCAGTACCTCCGTGGCGGCGTGCAGGTGCAGGACCGCGTACTTAAGGTCCCGGTCGCCGGGCGGCTGATGCCCCTCGGTCAAGTACGTCACCGCACTAAGGAGATGGTCCATCCCGTTGCGCACGGGCCGAAACTCAATGTCAGGTCGGTTCCCCCTCGTCCGCGCGCCGCTGACTGCCCACCCTGCGTGTCCGGCATCCTGCTCACTCTCATCCCCCTGGCTCATGATCCTTCTTCCCGATACTCGCAGTACCGAGGCCGGAAGTGTGCCGCTCACGCATGATGCCCGGAACGCTGAAGCGGTCCGGGCATCTCGTCTGTGCACTCCAGCCCAACTGGCGGCGTCAGTCGGCCACGATGCCGTCGGCGACCCCTAGCGTGCGTCTCTCTTGACGTATGACCACGCGCCGAGGGCCGCCATCACGGTCGTGAAACCGATGAATACCGCAGTTCCTGTACCGGTTGAGAGGTCACTCCCGACGAAGGCTTCCACGAGGGCGCGGTCTGCCTCGGGCAGCCTGTCGACGCCTGCCGCCATTGCTGCCCGGCCGGCTCCGAAGGGAAGCCTGCCCGCGAGGGCTTCAAAACCGGGTGCGAGGCGCAGCAGGATCCCTGCGACACGTTCGCCGAGCAGCGGCCACAGGACCAGAAGAAGTGCGGCGGCGACACGGTTGCGGACCAGGGCGACGACTGAGGCCGCGATCACGGGCCAGCAGGTCATGAAGAGTGTGTATCCGAGGAGTCCGGGAAGAGTTTGCACCCACTGAGGTTGCGTTTTCCCACTCACCGCCAAGGCAACCGTTGCGGACGTGGCGACCAGCACCGTTCCGCCCAGTGCGCTCAGTGCTCCCAGTGTCCCGCCGACCATGAGTTTGGCCGCGAACGCGGTGCGGCGGCCGGCCAGGGTTAGCCATGTCGTACGGGCTGCTCCACGTGAGAACTCCGTTGCGACCGGACCGGTTGCCAGAGGCAGGAGGAGGAGGGCGCTGAGCGGTATCTGCATGGAAATGGCGTCCATCTGGAAGGCGGTCACCATCGACCAGGAGGACGGGGCCATGCCGGATTTCAGGCCGATGGGCGCGGTCACGCCGGCCATCAGGCTCAGTGCCGCGATGGCTCCCAGGAGAATCCACGTGGAACGAAGAGCCGAGACGTGGCGCCACTCGTAGCGCACCGCACGCCGCAGTGCGGTGGCACGGGTGGCTGGGGTGAAGGTTCTGTCCAGGGTCGGCATCGTCGGGCTCATGAGATACGGAACTCCTCTTCGGCCACCGACAGGTAGTAGTCCTCAAGGGAGGGCGCCCGTTCGTCGAGCCAGTGGACGGGGATGCCCCGGTCGGCAGCGAGGTCACCGATCTGGAACCGGCTGACGCCCCGGACCTTGGCTCTGCCCTGGTCGAGGAGCTGGAACGTGCCGCCCAGGTGTTCCACGGGCTCTGCGAGTTCGTCGACGCGAGGGCTCTGGACGGTGACCTCGGCTCCGAGGCGGGCCAGGTCGTCGATCGAGGTCTCCGCCACGACGCGTCCTCGGGCGAGGACCACGACCCGGTCGGCGAGCTGTTGCATCTCGGCGAGCAGGTGGCTGGAGACCAGCACCGCCTTTCCTTCGTCCGCCAGCTGCCTGAGCGTGTCGCGCAGCCAGCGAATCGAGTGGGGGTCGAGGCCGTTGGCCGGTTCGTCCAGGAAGAACACAGCGGGATCGCCCAGCAGTGCCTGCGCGATTCCGGCGCGCTGCGCCATGCCCAACGACAGTGCTTCGAGGCGCTTGTCCGCGGTGGCGGTGAGGCCCACCCGTTCGATGACTTCCCGCACACGACTGTCCGGTACTCCGGCGCCGGCCGCGACCATACGCAGATGTGCGGTGAGGGTGTGCCGGGGGTGCCCTGCCACACCCCCCATCACCACGCCGACGACCTTGGCCGGGTCCCGCCACTGCGCCAGGGGACGCCCGAAGTACGTGGTGCTTCCCTGGCCGGCTATCAGTCCGAGCATCAGGCGCAGCGTGGTTGTCTTCCCCGCGCCGTTCGCCCCGAGGAATCCGGTGACCACCCCCGCAGGCACGTTCAGGTGGACGTCGTCGACGATCCGCTTGCCCCTGTGCCGCCACGTCAGGCCCTCGGCACGCACAGCGTCGGGCCTGACGGTGTCCGGTGCGGCGGGGCCGGGTCGGTCAGGCATGGTTGAGCCAGAACAGGAGACCGAACCCGACGAGCACGACCAGTGCGAAGACTCCTCCGACGCCCGGGCTGTCCCTGCGGGCCGCGCAGATGGCCAGTGCCGCGAGCGGTGGCAGCCAGCCCGCGAAGTAGAGCATCCAGCCGACACGGATCGCCGCGTCCGAACGCACCACGACGAAGGAAATGAAGGCCGCGGCGACGAACAGCGCCGAAGACGCCCACAGATTGCGCACGACTGTCTCACGGGTCAGAGCCACGCGTTCACCTTTCAAAAGGGGCAGGCCTTGCCCGCCGGATGGAGAGTCGCCCACCCGGCGGGCAAGGAGTAGATCAGCCGGTGTAGTTGTGCAGGATGTAAGTGATCAGCTCCTGCACCGCGACACCCGGCAGGGCCTTGATGACCCACTTCACCGGGTTCCAGTTCGACAGACCGTTGACCCAGTCCATGAAGCCGGTGGCGCCCTTCTTGGCCGCCTCCCATGCCTTCTTCGCCAGGCCGGCCCTCTTGATTGCCTCCCACGCGGCCTTGACCGCGTTGCTCGCGCCGGCCTCGGACGCCTCACCGTTCGAGGGGCCGCCCACGGACGGAACCGTGGTCACGCCGGCAGTGGACAGCGACAGCGAGCCTGTCGACTGCTGGACATCGGCAGTCTGAACCACCGAGACGGTCCGGACCGGCGCCGAAGTGGCAGCGCTCGCCGCGGGTGCGGCTATCCCGAAGGCAACAGCGGCGAGCGCCGAGACGCCGGCAGCGCGCAGAGTAGTGCGCTTCACGTACACTCCTAGGTGCGTAGCCGGGGAAGAAGACATGCAGAAGCACGGGCGATGGTTCCAAGCAAAACCCGCGCCTCGCCGTCTTCTTCCCCGTTGAATTTTCCCCGTATACCGACCCGGTTGGTCTGGCCGGGGCGTGCTCAAGGAACGTATCCCGCAGCTCTGCCGCTTGATCAGTCGACCAGCAGTGATCAAGTCATGGGCGACACGCCGCGGAAATCTTTGCCTGGCATGAGCTGAAACCCGCTCAAACATCTGCCTGTCGAGCTCAATGGCTCCAGCCGGCCCCCAACTGTCGGCAGTATCGGCCATCCTGTCGCAAAACAATCCGGCAACTCTTCCGTAGCTGACGGCCGGAACCAGCAATTCGCCCCTGCTTCGATTGAAGCGGCAACGGATTTTGTCGAATCGGCGGTCGATGCTCATGTCGGGAGGCCGAATGGAATGGCGAGAAAGAGCGGCCTGGCGACGTGTTTCATTCCCTGCGTGACTGAAACGGTTCGGGATCCCTCAGCTCTTCCGTCGAGTGGTTCGGATCGCACTTGGCGACTTGCTTGGCGACCACCTCCCTGCCGGGGCCGGGCGTACCACTCCGGGAGAAGCAAGGCTGTGTGGCGGGATCGGGGCCGGGGTCGGAGGTGCCGCCATCGGCGTCGGGAGAGGTCGTCGCGGGGCGCACGAACAGCCTCGTTGACGCTGTCGATTCCCCTGGGAGGCTCGGCGAACGCTTCGGCATGGATCAGCCTGAACGCAGCCTCGGCCTGCGCTGCGGCGGATCCGTCCATCCGCTCTATCGCGACGGGTCCCGTCAGCTGCGGAGTCTATTCACACAGTGCGCAGCTCTCCTGATCACAGCCTGTGCCACTCGTGGCCACACCCGTTGGAGCAGTAGCGTTCGCGGCGTCGACCGTCGGCTACCGCGAGGACCGAGACCAGCAGGCGGAATGCCTTCCGGCGTTCGTCGAGGGGAGCGAGGCCGGCGATCTTGCCCAGCTGTTCGTTGATCCGCCCGCGTCTGATCAGAACCGCGGGCGTATGAGTGGGGCGGAGCCCGGCACGGTGGATGCTCTCCGGTCCGTCCTCGGTGGTGGCGCGAGCTTGCACGCAGTAGTGGGACAAGAGCCGCAGTACGGCGAACTGGTCCTCCGGGGCAAGTCCCTCGAACCACGCGATGCCCTCCGACATCGGTCGCAGCTCCTGGGCGAGCTCGTTGAACATGATGGCCCACTCGTTCACGCCGCGTACCCCGTCGATGGACAGCTGCTTCCTTCGGCCATCCAACGTCACCGCAATCCCGACCGGCCACCGGATTTGAGGCCTCGTGCAATCTGGGTACGACTACGTGCTCGACAGCGCCGGCAAGCCTCTGGGGAGGCCGTCATCAGTGTGCAGCAGTCGCTCGCCGGCTGTGCTCCAGGACGAGTCCGTGGAGCTCGGCAGCGGAGTCAGCGGCGAGCCGGTAGATGCCCTGAAGGCTCACGGATCGGACCAGTCTTCCTTCCTCGACGTATTTGAGCCTGCGCTCACCCCGGCGAGAGGTGAATGTCAGACGTTCCAGAAGATCGGCGGGAACGACTGTGTCGAACGTGAGAGGAGAACCAGGCGGCCCGACCACCACCTCGGCAACGCAGCCCGCCTTCAGCGGCCTCCAGTCCAGAAGCTTCGTGTAATCGTCGTCATGGAGCTCGGCCCCGGCATCCTGGTACGGGATGATCTGTGACACCTCCATCGCACCCAGTACGTGAAGACGTGTGCGGAAAACTCGGACGGGATGGATCGTGTCGCCGGGCCGGACACCTGCCCGCTCGAAGCTCGGCAGTGACTGGTGTGGACCGCCGAACATCATGGTCAGGCGCCGGCCGGCGTAGCCGGATCGCTCAAGCTCTCGGCAGAGAGCGTTGGTCCAGAGGGTCGTGTATGAGTTCGGCACGGCAGAACCGTAAACGCACCCGCTGACAGTCGGCCCTGTGTGGGTGGTGGGAGCGATGAGTCCGGAGCTGGGAAACGATCAGTGACATGGTTCGTCCCGGCCGGTCAGCCGTGCCGCACTCGTGAACACGACGGGAACGCAGAAACTCAGCGCCGCCGCGGAGTGACCGGTGCTGATGGGGGCGTTTCGCGACCACAGGGGTTCCGACAGGAGTGTCGCCTTGTCTTGTGTAGGCGTTCCTTACCGGTCAATGCCCGTGATGCACCATCACGAGCCCAGCCGTGGCCTTAAGTTGGGGATACACGTGATCACCCGGGGGGCGTGATGGGCAAGGATCTGCGGGCGCTGTTCAGCTCGAACGACCGGCAGCTGGAGGGTGGCGAGGCGTTCACGAATCGACAGGCCCAATGGGCGCACGTCCAGGCTGCGCTCTCAGAGCACCTGGCCCGCGTCACCGCCCCCGGGTTCGACGTCGAGGACTTGGAGGCCCCGAGGGACAACCTGCTGGTGTTCCACGGCGTCGGCGGGATCGGCAAGTCCACGCTGTCACGCACCCTTGAGTCCGCCCTCACCGGCGCCGAAGGGCGGCCCGCACGGTGGGGTGAACCGTCCTGGCCCGACCGGCCGGTGCTGCTCCCGGTACGCATCGACCTCGCACGCTCCGCCGCCGCCGACTTCGAGCGGGTGGTGCTCACGATCCGCCTCGCTCTGGCCGCGCACCTCGGCCGGCCACTGCCTGCCTTCGACATCGCACTGCGCCGCTACTGGGAGGCCCAGCACCCGGGCGAGCCGCTGGAGGAGTACCTGCGCCGCGGCGGGCTCGCCGCCCGGTTCGGCAAGGCGCTGCCGCAGCAGATACAGTCCGCGCTCGGCGACGTCGCCCAGGCCCTGCTGCTGCCCGGCACCGTCGGCGGTGCCATCGGCCAGATCACCGGCGCGCTCACCCAGGCGCTGCGGGAGCGGCGGCAGACCGTTCGGGCCCTGGCGGGCTGTGCCCGCCTGGCCGACCTCCTGGATGCCGACCCGGACGTCGATGCCCTCTCGTACTACCCGCACCTGTTGGCCTGGGAGCTGGCCCAGCTGCCTGCCGAACGCGCGGTGGTTCCGGTCGTGCTGCTGGACACCTTCGAGGACACGGGCGACCGCACGCACCGTGACCTGGAGCGGCTGCTGCAGCGGGTGGTGTGGCTGATGCCGAACGCGTTCTTCATCGTCACCGGCCGCGGCCGCCTTCAGTGGGACGATCCGGCTCTCCAGGGTCAGCTCGACTACACGGGACCCACCGCCTGGCCGGGCTTGGCCGCCACCCCCGGCTCGCTTCATGTCACTCTCCCGGGCCCACGCGGCACCGTCGGGTCGCGGCCGGGACGGCAGATCCTGGTCGGGGACTTCTCGCCGGAGGACTGTGACGACTACCTCGCCCGGCGCCTGGTCCGTGACGGTCGGCCGCTGATCGGAGCGGAGCTGCGGGCTGTCATCACCTCGCGCTCCCACGGCCTGCCCCTCTACCTCGACCTCGCCGTCATGCGGTTCCTTGAACTGCGCCGGACCGGCCGCACCCCGGTACCGGCCGACTTCGACGCAGACTTCCCGGCACTGATCGCCCGGACCCTCGCCGATCTCACCGGCGAGGAGCGGCACATCCTGCGTTCCGTCAGCCTGCTGGACGCGTTCGACGTGCAACTGGCCACCGTGACGGCGGGTCTGAACCACCAGGCCGCGGCCGCCCGGCTCGCCGAGCGGCCCTTCGTCCGCGAGAACCCGTTCGGCCTGTGGCCGTACCACCTGCACGCCCTGATCCGCTCCACCATCCGCACTGCCGACGACGCCACCGATGACCGCTGGACGGAGGCAGACTGGCGGGCCGCCGCCGAACGCGCCCTGAGCGCCATCGGCGACCAATGGACCTCGGCTTCCGGCCCGGACCGTCGCCTGCTCGTCGGCTGCCTTCGCCAGGGCCTCGCCCTGGCCCGTGACCACCGGCTCGATCTCGGTTGGCTCACCGGCGCAGCTTTCGCCTACACCGATGACTACGTCTGGGAACCCCTTCTCCTCCCCGCCCGTCCTGACAACGGCGACACCGGACCAGCCACCCCCGCAGACATGCTGGCCGAGCTCCTGTCCGCGCTCGCCCGCCGCCAGCACGAACACCGCGCACGTACGGCCGAACGCCTCACCGCGCTCCTCGACAGCGGTCTGCTGCCCGCCGAACTGAACGAGATGGCCCTGTACTACCGGGCCAAGGCCCACCGGGATCTCGGCCAGACCGAGGCCTCCCGGCAGGGCATGCAACGGGTGGTCGACCTCCAGGGCCGGCTCGCCCCCGATGCCGCCCGGGGACTGGCGCACCTCGCCCGCGCCACCGGGGACTTCCCCACCGCACTCGCCACTGCCGAATCCCTCGGCTGGCCCGGCCGCGGCCGGCGAGTCATGGGCGACATCCACTTCGCCCACGGCAACCTCGCCGAAGCCGCCACCGCCTACACCGCCGCACGTACCGAGGCCGAGCAGCACGGGAACATCGGTGAGCAGGCCATCGCCCAAGCCCACCTCGCCCTCACGCTCTCCTTCACCGACCCAGCCCGCGCCGACGACGAGATCGCGCTCGCGGAACAGCTCCTCACCGGCCTCGACCAGCGCGCCACAGCCCTCACAGTTCAGGTCGCCACCCTCGTCCGCGATGCGGGCACCCCCGGCATCGGTGAGCGGACAGTCCGCCTTCGTACCGAGATCGACGCCGCAGGAATCACGAGCGTTGCCGTCCTGCTGGAACTCGCCGTGGCGTTCCACCATGCCGCCCAAGGTGACGAAGCCGCCGTCCGGGAGACAATCGCCCGGCTCGAGGAGCTCACCCACGCCGGCGACCATGCCTACTACTCCGACATCGCCCACCACCTCGCCGGCCTCATCCCGCTCGCGGCCTCCAGGGTGCGTTGGGCCGAGTCCCCGGAGACGGTTCGGGCTCGCTGGCATCGAGTGGCCACTGGACGAGCGGCCCGCCAGGCGACCGAGTAGGCGGCGACCTCCACCACGACGGACCGGCCGACAGCGCAGGGAGGCCAGCAGAGCATGGCTCGAGAGAGCGACGATGATGCACCACGCCGCCTGTCCGCAGCGGAACGGGCGTTACGCGAATTATCTGCGGCACGATGGCGGTTGTATTGCTTGGCATCGCGGGGATCGCCGGCAGGCGTATCCCGAAGGACAGCTCCATCGACGACATGGAGAACTCCTCGACCAGCAGCGTGAAGAGCTCCGCTTCTACAGTGCCTTGGTCCGGCCTGGCCTCGCCGAGCAGCGCAGCTTGTACCGCGAGGACGTGCAAGGCCTCATCGAGAAGTACAGCCACGACTCACGGAAGTACCGCAGAGTCCACAACAGCTTGCAGAACCTCATCATGGTGGGATCCGCCTCCACCACAACCATCGCCGCCCTCGATACCGGGCAAGCGCTGACCTGGCAGAGCATCACTCTGCTCTTCATCAGCTTCGCCATCACCGTGGCCGCGATGATCAACGGCTACTACAAGTTCCGCGAACGCAGCTACTTCCTTCAGCAGACGCCGACGCGATCGAGGAAGGGGCGAACGCCGTCACCCTCGGGGTGGGCAACTACAAGGACTTCAGGTCAGGACAGGAGCAGGAGGCCCTCGCCCGATTCACTCAGCGCGTCCGGTGACACGCGGACGGACGCGGCGGAACAGAAGCAGCTTGTGAGGAGTTCATTCTCTTTGCAGAATGAGGCGGTCTGCAGCCGAGGTGGTGTTCTGTGTCCGACCAGGATGTGGGTTCTTCCCAGCCCGAGGAAGGCGGAGGTTGGGGAGGAGTCTCCCGCGAGGTCGCCCTGGAAATGGTCCGACTTGTCGCGGCCTGGTACTCGGCGCGGATTCACGAGGAGCGACAGGCTCCGATGCCCGATTCCGAACGTCTGAGGGAACTGGAGACCGCACGGAGAGACTGTGTGGCCGCACTCGGGCAGGTACGCAACGCCGGGGACGAAGATGTGGAACGTCTTCTGGTCCAGTACCGGGAGCTCTATCGGCAGCTTTCCGGACGGTGAGGGTTCCTCAGGCCGTGAAGGGGAGGAACGGAGCGGCACGCCGGTCGATCTCGGCGATCTCCTGGCCGCGGTGGGGCACTGTGTCCCGCAGCAGGTCCTGATTCCGAAGGAATCGCGCTGCCTCCGCCGGGCTGTAGAGCCGCAGATGCTCCGACTTCACCACTGCTGCGCACCCCAGCCGATCCCAGGCGCCCGCCTCCGTGCGCGCAGCCTTGTGAACGACCTCGCCGTCGCGCCGCTTGACGACGATCGCGTCGACGCAGTCCTCCCCCTCGATGCCCTCGGCGATATCGGCCAGGGCCTTGTGGCACAGGTCATGGCATTCCCGGCTCGTGATCTGCGCGGGGGCTCCCATCCCGTAGAACCGCGCGTGACGCAGGGCAGCGCCCTGCAGACTGTCGGCCGAGCGCACCGCCAGAAGCAGCACCCGGACGGTGTAGCCGGCGTCGTGGAAGTCCCGGGCCGTCCGCAGGAATTCGTCGGGGGAGCCGGGCGCCATTTCGATCAGGACGTCCCCCCGACGGCTGCGCACGTACTCTTCGGACATCCGATGCCATGCGCGGATGACCTCGCGGACCAGCCGTCCGACTTCCTCGGGGCACTCCCTGACCAGCTCCTCGAACTGGGGGTGGAGCAGTTTGTAGTCGTCGGTGCAAATGCGTGAGCGCTGCCGGTACCAGGGCGAACGGCCACCGGTCGCGAACGTCGACTTGCCGGCGCCGGGCTGTCCGAGGAGAAGGTCCGCGCCGGGGTTGTCGCGCGGGACCACCGGCTCCAAGAAGGAGGACGGGATCTCGGCATCGAAGATCGACCGGATCGTCTCGGACGGCAGGTATCCGCACGGTGTGGTGTCCCGATTGGCCTCGGTTACACAGGACTCCTGAAGAATGGCCAGGGGAGGTCGGGTATCCGACATGCTGGGCTGACTCGGCACGAGCACAGCCTAGCGGGTGTTGCGTCACCCGTAGGCAACACCCGAGAATGGATGGTGGGAGGAAAGATGGGACGCCAGAGGCCGCCGCGCGACATCCAGGTCGATGAGTCCATGCAGGCCTTCGTCCGTGCGCTGAGAGATCTGCACGCGCGGTCCGGCATGTCCATTCGGGAAACCCACATGGCCACGGCCATCCCCCTCGCGACCCTCTACGCTGCCGCCGGCGGCAAGCGACTTCCCGGCGCCGATGTCCTGGCATCCGTGGTGAGGGCGTGGGGTGACGATCCCGCCCCGTGGCTCCGCCGGCGTCAACGAGTCGAGGCAGACCGTGCCGGCAGGAAGAGCCCAGGGGACGATTCCGAGCAGTCGGTTGCTCCCGCGGGCCAGGCCCAAGGCGCCTTGGCCGACGAACTGAGATCCCTTCACCAGAAGTCCGGTGGCCCTTCCCTCAGGGCCCTTGCGGCTACCTCCGGGCTCACGGCGTCATCCGTCAGCAGGGCAATGTCCGGTATCAGCCTGCCCACATGGGAGACCACGGCCAAGCTCGCCGAGGCTCTCGGCGCAACCGGGGACGAACTCGGCGTACTCAAGGGTGTCTGGGAGCGGGCACAGGCCACGAGAGCGCTCACTGGACCAGCCGGCCTTCGAGGAACTGTGCTCAAGGAGCTTTTCGGCAGCGCGGCCTCGTGTGCCTTTCCCGGATGCACCGAGTCCCTGGTCCGCTGGCACCGGGGGGAAGCCACGGTCACAGGAGAGCTCGTGCACATCCGTACGCTCGGACAGGGCTCCATCCGGCACGATGCGGAGTTCAAGGACGACCCTTCCGGACCTTCCAACATGCTCATTCTGTGCCCCGCCCACCACCGACTCATCGACTCCGACCCCTCGTACACGGCGGAGGAGATCGAGATGTGGAAGGCCAGGCAACTCGCGCGATCCGGCCAGACGATTGCCCCGCACACACCGGCAGACCGCGATATCCAGGTGGAACAGTCACTCTCGATTCCCACCGAAACCCGGCTCACCCTCGAGCTGATTGCGGGAGCCGATACCGGGAACGGTCAGCTCCAGGCATGTGATCTGGATCGCGATCAGATCGCAGACGCCGGCCGCGCAGGGGGTCACATCGGCGTACGCGTCAGCAACACAGCCGACGACCCCGTGACACTCATTTCGGTCGGTGTCGAGTTCGACCTGGGTCTCGGGGAGAAGCAACACCCGTTCTACCGGTTCCCCTATGCCCCGCCAACCGGCGCAGGCGTCCGGTGGCAGGCCTTCGAAGACCTGGCACCCCACTCGCACGGCCACTGGTTCGCACTCTTGGAGTCGTTCGTACTCGGCCTCAGGACATTGAGGGAACAGACCGGCGTCCTGCCACGACGCATACGGCCCTACGCAGAGTTGGGACCCCACAGCACCGCGAGCGCACAATGGATTCCGGCCGAGCCGGTTCTACGCGCTCTGGCGGCTTTCGTGCTGCCCGATCAGCCCGGTGCAGAACTCCTGGACCAGTTCCAAAGCGACTCGCACGCTGCGGCCTTGAACGGGCGTTGACGGCCCTTCGATCTTCGACAGGCCTGCCCGATCACCAGGTGGACCCGCTCTCGCCGCTGGTCCATGGGCCGGCTGCCGTTCTTGTCGGGTTGGGTGGGCGGCCTGTGGCCGCGTGGTGGCGGGGGCCATGATGGGTGCATGAGCAGTCATCAGTCCCTTGTCGTCGCTGCCGCGCAGGCGGCCGGTCCGTGCGCGGTGGGGGAGGAGTCCGCGTGGCAGGCCAGGGTGCGGGCGCTGGCCGTGGATCTCTTCGTCCTGGGCGATGTGGTGGCCCGGGACATCCAGCGGCTGGGCGCGGCGACCCGGTTTCCCGCGACGCTGTTGGGCGTCACGGTGGAGGAGTCGAGTACGCGGGGTGTGCTGCTGCTGCGCAACGTCTCGGGTGAACTGGAGCCGGCGATCCGTACGGACCGGGGTGACACGGATGCGGGTGCCGCGATGATCGCGCGGGCTCAGGCGCTGGTAGGGCGCCGGGTGCTGGTCTACAAGGAGATGGAGGCGCTGGCGTCGAATCCGATGCACAAGGCGCGGGTGGTGGTGCACTTGATGGACCTCGGCCCGGAGACGGACTCCATCGGCGAGGACGAGGCGAAGGGCCACGTCCTCCAGGCCGCTGACGGTGACAAGGACCTGGCGCTCCGCGCCTGGCAGCAGGCGTCGCTCCCGGACCGCGGCCCGGTGACCGCGGCCCAGCTCGGCGGTGCGCTGGCCTGCGTGCAGGCGGTGGCGCGAGCGTAGGACGGCCCGCTCGCTCGGCGAAGGCCGTATGGCCTGCCATTCAGGAATCGCCCCGCGCGGGCCTGCCCGTAGGAGAGGCGGGCGAGCCCGGCGTCCGGGCGGAGGCCGCGCGGGCTGACCAGCGTGCGGGGCCCGGGACGCTTGTGGGTGACGAACACGGGCTCGCGGGTGCGGCCCTTGAGCAGCGGGGCAGTAACCAGGCGGCCCCGGCGTCCCACTACACCACTCTTCAGTACATGGTCCTCGCGGGCGCCGCCGCATCGACGGACCTTCGGCTGGGCGCCCTCGGGCATCGGCGGCCGGCCAAGTTCAGGTCTCCGGCTCCAGAAGTGAGAGGGTTGCCAATGCGTCAGCGGCCGTGGTGACGCAACTCAACCACAGTGCTCAGTGTCTGCCAGGTGTGTGCTGACGGACGCGGAGATTTCCTCGTTCTTCGTCGGGACTTCTTGCTGCGGCCGAAGTCGGTCAGTGACCGTCCACGTGCCCGAGGGGGCCAGTGAATCGGTGAAATCCAGCCGAGCGGGAGTCGCGAGCGGCTGCTCGGTTCCGTCCGGGTCCCTTCTGGCGAAGGGCTCGATTGACCACTCGGTGCACCCGCCCAATGAGCCGACATCGATGTAGGTGCCGTCCTTGAACGACACGATGACGTCGGCGATCCAAGAGAGGGAGTGGTTCACCAACTGCAGGCTCTCCTTGCCGTCCTTCCTTTGCCAGTAGAAAGAGATTTGGGCGGCTTGCTCGCGTTTCACGAGTCGTTCGGTCTCATCGTTGGCTCTGCGCGCTTCGTTGTTGGCTCTGCGCGCCTCCTTGTTGGCTGCGGAGGCCTGGAGGTAGCCCAGGAAGGCCACCACCAGGGCGATGACAGCCGCGATGGATGCCAGCCAGTCGGTCAGGTGGGGCCGGGGGTGCGGTTCAGCGGCAGCCATACCGCCACTATCACGGGGGTGATGCGGACGGGCACGACACAGTCCTCCATGTGGGTAACTGCGGCAGGCTGGGCACGAAGCAGCTGCCGGAACCCTGAAACGGCTGGCGAGCGGGCCCGCCCCTGGCTGCCTTCCCTGGAAACGGTGCTGACACCGTAGGAGCCATGGGAGCAGAAGGGACGACACCGGAACCGGATACCTCTATGCAGAGTGGGCTCACATCTCTGGGTGAGGTGGCGTGCCGTTTTCAGGCGGATGAGATACGCCCGGAGGATCTGCCGATGATCGCTGCCGAGGCGCTCGCAGCCGGAGTGGACACCCCGACATTGTGCGAGCTCGCCGGTTGGCCTCGTAACGCGGACGCCCGCGATATTCGTGACGCGTTCGAGCAGGCACTTGCCGAGGCCGGGATCGGGTTGCCGGATCGGGGCCTGGCACGGCGCCACGCTCTGCGCCGGATGGCGGCGAGCCTCGTCGACGGAGACATGACTCCCGCTGACCTGGCGACGGACGACTGGTGGGAGATGGAGATCGAGACCGCGGCGGAGCAATCGTTCGTGGCGCTGATCCCGCAATGCGATTGCTGCATCGAGTACACGTTGGGGCTTGACCAGCACACGTGGGCGGCCCAACTGCGGAACGCTGCCTTCGCCCTGACATCGTCTCCGCCGATCGGCCCCGGATGCTGACTCTGCCTGGCGTGCGCATCCTCGGCAAAGGCGTGGACCGGTCAAGCAGACTTCACTGAAGTGGCTGTTCACGCGTACCGGGTCGTCCTGGTCGCGGGGACAGTGGGCGGCATCGGCTGCCCGTGGCGTGGCCCGGGAGCTGCGGGATGCGCTCACCCGCCGGTCGGTACCTGTACGGCCGGCACGTAATCTGCGTCAGGCCCTGCGCGAGGCCGCCGACCGGCGGGAACGCGCACTGCGGGTAGAGGCGGGCTCAAACGGCCCCTCCCCGTACTACGCAGCCGCCGCCCTGGCCCTGGCTGCCCTCACCCCCCCCGGCGCCAGTAGAGCCAACCACTCAAACCCGTCCCCTTGTGACCCATCCATGCCTGGAAAGGCGCTGATGTGACCATGCTGCCGCTGTCCGACCGCTCCGAACTGTTCGCCCTGTTCACGGACCGCATCACCGACCCGACGAGAACCCTGCTGTCCTGGGAGTTCCTGACCGCGATCACCGCTGACGAGGGCGTGCGGGTGGAGCGGCGCCGCACCAACCCCGACGCGACGAAGGAAGAGCACTATGTCCGAGTCCTCACCGCCGACGTACCGCGCGCGGCGGCGTACCTGATTTTCGGGTCGGGCACCGTGGAGATCCGGCTGCCGCACGACCAGGCCGCCGAGTACGAGCAGCACCCCGCGGTGACCCTCCCCACCGACAGCGCGGGCGTGCAGCGTGTGTTCGTTTCCCTGGACCGCACCGAGGACGCGCCCCGTACCGCCGTACTCCTCACGCGCCGCGCCCTCGTGCACAACAGCACGCCCGCCGGCAACTGACCCGAGGGCATTGGCCCCGCCGGCGCGAGCACGCCCGGCATCCCACCACGCCCGCACGCGGGCACATACCGAAGGACCGCCGTGACGTACCCGACCGATTCCCAGCAGCCCGGCCCCGCCGACGGCTACCCCCACCCTCCTCTGATGCCGCCGGCCAAGCCTCGCCCTGCGTGGATTCTTCCCGTGGCGACCGGGATAGCCGGTGTCCTCGCCGGGATCGCCGGGACCATCGGGGTCCTCGCCGTGACCGGCGAGGAGGACGAGCCGAAGGCCGCCGCCACCTTCACTCTCACCGGGAACTTCCTGCTCGCGGGATACGGGGACTACGTCATGGGCTCCAACGGCTGCAAGGGCAAGGGCGGGTACAACGACATCGCGGCCGGGGCGTCGGTCATCGTCAAGGACGACAAGGGGGCGACCGTCGCGACCAGTTCCCTCCCCGCCGGAAACCCGCAAAGCAGCGGCTGTGTCTTCGCGATCAGCGTTCCGAACGTTCCTGGTGACCGGCCGTTCTACGCCGTCGAAATCTCCCACCGGGGCAGCATCACCGCGACCGCCGACGAGGCGAAGAGCGGCAAGTGGTTCGCCTCACTCGGCGACTGACACCCCCCACCCTGCGCGCGGCAGTGGACTACTAGGAGCACACCGCCCGGAGGAGGCGCGGGCGGAGTGGGAGGCTTCGCGAGCCTGTCCCTGCAAGAGGTCGCCGACCGGGTAGGCCGGCCGGGGCCTGGATGCGTGGTAGCAGCCCAACGCGCACTTGTGGCATCAGGGCAAATAACCCCGCCCTGCAGGCAGCGGCAGGCTGCGTGTGCGGGGCCGCGTCCGATCGGCCGAGCCTGCCTGGCAGGGCGTCACGGCCCAGCGAAGGATGCTGCTGACGGCGCACCCCGGACGACGGGCGGGTACGGCCCGAGGGCGGCCGTACCCGCCCGATGTGCAACGGCGCAGGCAGGAGATGCAATGCACGCCAGATCAGAGAGTCACGCGCGCCTGGCGAACGGGTACGCGGACCAGAGACCGGGGTGGCGGAACCGGCGGCGGGCATGGCTGTCCGGAACCCTTCGCTCCGGGAGGCTCCGCGGGGCCGGGGCCGGGGCTGGGGCTGGGGCCCGGAAGCGGTGGCTCGTGCTGTCTCTGTGCCTGATCGTGGGTGCCGTCGGCTCTGGCGAATCCATGGCTGCTGCCGACCGCCTCGTATCGTCGTCCAAGCTCTGCGACGAGGTACCGACCGGCGTCGCGGTCCGGGATCACTGGCTGCGCTTCAGGGTGCCGCCCGGGCTGATGCCGGACCCGCAGTTCGACGGGCGCCAGGCCAGGCTCCAGGTCCACCGCGTCAGCCCCGTGTACGCGAACGGCAAATGCGCGTCGGTGCCCAACAGGGCTGCGGTGCTGATCCACGGCGGGTCCACAACCGGGCCACCCTCGTTCGACCTGCGACACCCAGCCACCGGCGGCGGCGAGCTCAGCGTGCAGAAGGCCCTCGCCCGGGCAGGAGTCGACTCCTTCGCCCCCAACCTGATCGGCTTCGGCCGCTCGACGCACTTCGAGAACGGTCTGGACGATCCCGGCAACGCGAGCCTCAGGCCCTACAACGCGGATGGCACCTGCCCCCACCCCGAGGGGTGCGACCGCACTCACATCCCGTTCCCCCTCGATCAGCAGGGGGCGCTGCTGCTGACGAATCCGCTGGGCGGAGAGCGGCGCGCACACTCGAGCAATGTCCGCTTCGCACGCGTCGACACCTTCGTACGGGACATCCGCCAGGTCATCGACGACGCCATCGCCCGCGCGCAGCCGACGGACGGCAAGGTCACCCTGCTCGGCTATTCGTTCGGCGGGCAGCTCGCCGCCCGGACGCTGTACGCGGCCAATCCGGTCCTTCCCGGAAGCGCCGGCTACATCGCCAAGGTCAACCGCGTCGTCTTCCTGTCGTCGGTCTTCGGCTTCCCGACCGAGGAAACGCCGCCGCCGACCGGCTTCGCCACCTTCCCCCTGCGCGTCAACGACCCCTCATCCGCCGCTGCCGCGGGCTGGCGAATGCCGCCAGATCGCGAGGCGGCCTGCACCGGCCACGTCGTACCGGGTAGCCAGGAGCAGTTCCGGTCGCAGCTGCTGGAGCAGGAAACCGTGGGCCGCGAGTGGGGAGGGATCGACCCCGACAACCCGACCGGCCTCACCCGCTCGCCGGTGTTCTCCAGCTACGGCTGGAACACCACCGTCGCGGGACAGCTGACCACACCCTCTCTGGTCATCCAGGGTTTCGAGGACACGACCGCTCCGCCGGCCAACGCGCCGGCCATCTACAACGCTCTCCCCGCTTCGATGACGAACAAGGTGCTCGTGCAGGTCCGATGCGCGAGCCACGCACTCCTGAACGAGGGCTGCTCCGAGCAGCGTTGCACGCCGGAATCGGGAACCCCGTACGGCGGACGGCCCGGCGAACCCTGGGCCGGACCCCATGCCACGCTCAAGGCGGCACTGATCGAATGGATCAAGAACGGGACCTTCAACGGCGCCGCGAACGGACAGTTCACCGTCGATGCGAGTGGCGTGGCGAGCGCCGGCACGTAGAACCGCGCACAGCCTCCAGAGGAGTGCTGCCCAAAAACGTGTGAGGGGCTCCCATGATGTGGGAGCCCCTCACAGATGCGGCGAGCGACTTGCTCCCGGTGTCCGAGCCAGGACCAGACGAGTAAGTCCGAAGTTCTGGTCAGTGGTCGTAGGCGATCAATGACCTGGTCAGCGGTGTTCCGGCGGCCCGGTTGTGCCAGATGGCTGCGGTCAGGGCCGCGTTCGAGGTCGAGTTGGCCTTTGAGGGTGTCGTTCACGGACTCGATGAGCTGCCGGATCGGTTTGAGCAGGTGCTCGCACCGCCGCCTACAGCGACATCGTGTTCGGCCTGCTCACCCTGGCCGGGTTCGCGTACGCGCCGCGTCGTGCACCTGCGGTCGGGAGCGGCCTTCGCCTCCGACCTGACCTTGTTGGCGATCGTGGCCGGCGTCCCCGAACTCGCGGCACGCAGCGGCCTCCAGGTCGATGCGGACGGCCGTGCGCTCGTGGATGAGTACCTGCGCAGTGTCAACGACGAACGGATCTTCGCCGTGGGCGACTGCGCGGCAGTCCCCGGAGCCCGTTTCGCCTGCGCGCTCGCCGCGCCGCAGGCTGCTCATGCGGTGGACACCCTGGCGCACCTGATCGAGGGCCGCAAGCCCGAGCCGTACTCCCTGCGCTACGTCGCTCGGGCCGTCACGCTCGGACGGAAGAACGCGGTGGGCCAGTTCACCCGCCCCGACGACACCCTCCGGCGGGCCTACCTCACCGGGCGCACCGCGGTCGCCATCAAGGAGCTGGCGTCCCGCGGCGGCAAGTACGGAGCCCGCACCGGGTCCGGCGCCTGAGCACGGGGCCCAGCAGACACCCCTTTCCCGTGGAGGCCCCCGCGCTCACCGGCGGCTGTCGCCCGGGGCGAGCAGGCTGGTGAGCTCCGCGATCGCCTCAGGAGACGGCTTGAAATGCCGAGGGGATGGGCATGCCCCGGAGGGCCTGGCACAGGTCTCGCCGTACCTGACCGAGCACATCCACGAGCTCGGCGACGAGCCCGACGCGTACGACCCGCGCCTGGACGTCGACTTCACCCCTCTGCGCGGCGACGAGACAGCGACCGAGGGGTTTTCACAGGCCGCGTGAGCCCGTGTCCCGAGTCGGCGTCCGTCAGATCACCGCTCCACCTGGTCGGGCGTGATCTTTACGTCTCCGTGGGCTCCTGATCGTTGTGTTCTTGCTCCTGCGCCCAGGTGATCGCCCATTCGTCGAGCGGACGGAGGGCATCACGGAGTGCTGTCCCCAGCCGAGTCAGCTCGTAGCCATCGGCCGAGGGGACGATGATCCCGCTCGATGCGAGTTCACGGAGCCGCTGGTAGAGGACGCTGGATGACAGCCCTTCGCACCGTGCCAGCAGCGCGCGGGCGCCGAGCGGACCCGCACGCAGTTCCCAGAGAATTCGCAGCGCCCACCGACGGCCGAACAGGTCCATCGCGGCCATGAGGGGACGGCCGGTAGTCGATCCACGAACCGGTGTTCCTGGGCGCGGTGTCGGCATGACCCTCCTTGCGTTTCGTTTTTCGAAACACTAGCATCCACCCAGCGTTTCTGATTTCGAAACGAACTCGACGGGAGAGCCGATGTCGCGGATAGCCCTGCTGGAACCGCCGTGCACCGACCAGGACGGCGCACGGCTCGCGCGCATGATGCCCGAGGACGCCCCGCCGATCGGGCTGTTCCGGATGTTCGCCAGAAACCTCCCGATGGCCGGCGCCATGCACGGGTGGGGTCGCTACGAGTTGGGCAGCCAGCTGACGTCTCTGGACGGAGGTCGTCATGCATAAGCTTGTTGTCCTGTATTCCGAGCCCGCCGACCCTGACCACTTCCGCGACTACTACGTGACCAACCACCTTCCGCTGGTCAAGAATTGGCCCGGCCCGCTTGCGTGGCGCTACAGCTTCGACGTGGCGGCGCTCGAGGGAGAAGCGCCGTATTTCGCGGTCTTCGAAGCCGACTTCGCTGACGCCGCCGCCATGGACGCGGCGCTGGCGTCGCCGCACGGCCGGCGGCTGGCCGCCGATGTCGCCAACTACGCCACCGGCGGGGTGGTCATCATCAACTATCCGGTACAGGACGGCACCGGCTGAGGCAGGCCGGTACGCTCCGGGACGCGTCCGGCCGGCCGCTCAAGGCCGGGTCCGGCCAGCGGCGGACGCCGTTGGCGGTTGCCGGTTCGTTGAGCGTAAAAGGTGGGCCGGTGTCCTGGCCGGATGTCACGGTGGTTGATGCGTGCGTGCGGCGCGACGGCCGGGGCGGTAGCCCCACGGCCGTCACCGACGACGACCCGGCGGCGACGGACGCCAACCGGCGCGCGGTCGCTGCTGCGGCCGGCACCTCGCACACGGCGTTCCTCGGCCCGGGACGGACGCCGGACGGTGGCCGGCCGGTCCGGTTCTTCACCGCCACCGCCACCGCCACCGCCGAACTGTCCGGCTGCGGCCACGGCACCGTCGCCGCGCAGGCCGTCCGGTTGACCCGCACCGCGCTGGGCGAGCTGAGCGACCGCCAACACACCGGCGGGCGCACGTTCGACACCGTCGCGATCCGCCGCACCGCGGGCATCGAGGTGTGGTTCGACCAGGGCCTCGTCGCGCTGCGCCACCCGGCACCGGACGAGCGCGCCGCGATCGTCGCCGCGCTCGGGCTCACCGCGGACGATCCGCAGCCGACCGACGCGCCACGGGTCGCCGCGCCCGGCGCACCACGCATGCTGGTACCCGTCCGCGACCGGTCGGCGCTGCTCCGAGTCCACCCACACCTCGGCAGGCTGACAGCGGCGTGCCGGCGGTACGGGCTCCTCGGCTGTTTCGTGTACGTACCGCCGGTGGGCGACCGACCGGGTGCGGCGCGGATGTTCGCGCCGGCGATCGGTGTCGACGAGGACGTCGCCAACGCCAACAGCACCGGCTGCCTGGCCGCCCACCTGCTCGACACGACAGGGGCGCAGACGGTCGCGATCGAGGTGGAGCAGGGCGACACCCTCGGTCGACCAGCCAGCGTGCTCGCTTCCGCCCGGCGCGGGCCGGCGGGCATCACAACCCGGGTCGGCGGGTTGGCGGTGGTCCGCGACGGACACCGAGGCGACGACTAAACCGTCCTCTTCTGCGATCCGCGCATGGGGCTGGGGCTGTCGCTGCGGGCAAGCGTTGGCACCCGGTTGGCGGCCGCAGCCCCGACCGACGCACCGAGCCAGGGCCGTTCGAGACGATGACCGGCTCGCCGGAAGGGCGGCGGCCCGAACAAGACGAAGAGGAGACGACAAGTAGGTACGAGTCGCACCAGTGCGACGTGATCGGCCATCAACCCCGGGCCCCTGCCACAGATGGTGCCAGACCTGGCCGAGCTCTTCGAGGACGGACACTGATGTACGAGGTCCGGGACTCTCACAAATGACCAGATGCGAGAGTTCTACGAGACCCCTTCCGGTGATCACGTTTCCCTAGGTCGCCATTCGCAGAAAACCTCTCAAAACTTCTGCGTTCTGCAAAGCAGTTCTGAGAGACTTCCCGGTTGGATCTCACGACCGCACAAGCCGCAAATGCGGTAGAACGACACGACTGCCCTAATGCGAGGCTCCGGCCGGGAGCCCGTGCCCCCACCCGCGGCGGCAAGACCGCGACCAAGTACCACACCGCCCGCTTCATCCTCGTCCCCGCGCTCCGCGAGGAACTCGACGTCGCCGTGCCCGACGACCGCGGTCCCGGCCGGGCCTGGGTTCCGGGCCCGCGCATCGAAGCCGCCGAGCCGGCGCCGACCGTGGCCGCGATGGGGTCCCAGTAGTACTCGCCGAAAAAACAACGCTAAGCCTGCGAGGCTCCCCTGATCTGGGGCGATCTCGGGGAAGCCGGGGTGGTGGCCCGTTGCCGGGCGCAGGGTGGCTCGTTGGGCTGACCGGGTGACGGTGACGGGAGGGCGGTCGGATGGCGACGAGGGTTTTCAGTGATGAGGAGCTGGAGGCCCTGAGGTCATTCCCGTCGATCGGCAAGGACGAGCTGATCCGGTACTTCACCCTCACCCCGGCGGACGAGGCGTTCCTGCGGAAGTTCCGCCGGGCCCAGAACGTGCTCGGCGCCGCTGTGCAGCTGTCTGCCCTGCCTTGGCTGGGCTTCGTCCCCGACGATGTGCCCGCCGCTCCGCCCGCGGCGGTCGGCCGCCTGGCTCGCCAGCTCGGGCTCGCCGTAGCCGATATGGCGGCCTACGGCGAGCGTGAGCAGACCCGTACCGACCATCTGCGGGAGATCGCCGAGTATCTGGGCTGGAAGCCGGCGAAGACCATCGAGCTCAAGGAGCTGGACGAGTTCCTGCTGGCCCGTGCGATGGAACACGACGCCCCGAGCCTGCTGTTCCGGCTGGGCTGCGAGTACCTGCGTTCGGCGAAGGTGATCCGGCCGGGTGTCGTCTCGCTGCTGGAGAAGGTCGCCACAGCCCGCGAGGCCGCCGAGCAGGAGACCCACGCGCGCGTGGCCCATCTGCTGGACCCCGAGCGGGCGGTGGGCTTGGACGGGTTGCTGGTGTTTGATGCGAAGCTGCGGTCCTCGCGACTGCACTGGCTGGTCACCGGCCCGGTGCAGGCGTCGCCCAACAGTGTGGGTGGCGAGGTGGAGAAGCTGAGGTTCCTGCGGGGACTTGGCGCGGACACACTCGACATGTCGTCCTTGCCCGCCGAACGGCGCCGCTATCTGGCCCAGATTGGGCGTCGGCTGACTGCGCAGGCCCTGGTGCGGCGCGAGCCCAACCGGCGCCATCCGATCCTGCTGACACTGCTCGCGCAGTCCTCGGTCGACGTCCTCGACTCCGTCGTCCAGCTCTTCGACCAGACCCTGTCGGGCTCGGAGTCCCGCGTGCGGATCAAGCTACGCGAGGTGCTCGCCGAGCGGGCCAAGCTCTCCGAGGACCGGCTCGCCCTGCTGGAGGAGATCCTGCCCGTGCTGGCCGATGCCGGTATCCCGGACGAGGCGGTGGGGACACTACTGCGCGGGAAGATCGGCATGTCCCGGCTGCGGGCCGCACACGCCGCGGCCACGGTGCGGTTGCCGAAGGACCACGGGCACCTGGCGCTGCTGGAGGGCTCCTACACCTACATCCGGCAGTTCGCGCCGAAGGTGCTTCAGGCGGTGCGGTTCGCCGGCGGCACCGACGCCCAGCCGCTGATCGAGGCGCTCACGATCCTGCGGGAGCTGAACGCCACCGGCGCCCGCAACGTCCCCGACAACGCGCCGACGCTGTTCGTGCCGACCCGGTGGCAGGGCTACCTGGACGAGGCCGCGGCGAAGGGGATGTGACCGCGTACCGGCACTACTGGGAGCTGTGCACGCTGCTCGCGCTGCGCGACGGCCTGCGCTCGGGGGACGTGTTCGTGCCGGGCTCGCGCCGGTACGACAACCCAGCCGCCTACCTGTTCAAGCCCGCCCAGTGGGAGACGCACCGCACGGAGTTCTGCCGCTTGGTCGGCAAGAGCCCCGACGCCTCACAGGCCCTGCCGCTGGTGATGGACGAACTCGATGAGGCCCTGACAGACCTGGAGGAGGTCCTGGGGCGCGGTGATGGGCCGGTCCGGCTGAACGACGCCGGGGAGCTGGTCATCTCGCCGCTGACGGCGGAGGACATCCCGTCCGAGGCCGAGGAGCTGCATGCCGAGCTGGAGCGGATGCTGCCGAACGTGCCGATCGCCTCGCTGCTGGTGGAGATGGACCGGCACACCGGTTTCCTGGACTGCTTCGTCCATGCTGGCGGCAAACAGGCCCGCTCTCCACAGCTCAAAAGGAACCTGATCGCGTGCCTGATCGGGCTCTCCACGAATCTCGGTCTGCACGGCATGGCCGCGTCCTGCGGCATTCCGTACGACGTGCTGGCGTGGACCGCGGAGTGGTACATCCGCGAGGAGACGCTGCGTGAGGCGAACATCTGCCTGGTCAACTACCACCACAAGCTGCCGGTGACCGCGATGTTCGGCTCCGGCACCCTGTCCTCCTCCGACGGGCAGCGGTTTCCCACCCGGGGCAAGTCGATCACCGCCCGACATCTGAACAAGTACTTCGTGTCCGAGGGCATCTCCACGTACACCCACGTCTCCGACCAGCACTCCACCTTCGGCACAAAGGTCATCGTGGCCACGCACCGCGAGGCGCACTACGTGCTGGACGAGATCCTGGGCAACGCCACCGACCTGCCGATCACTGAGCACGCTACAGACACGCATGGCGTGACCTTGGTCAACTTTGGGCTGTTCGACCTGGTGGGCAAGCAGCTCTCGCCCCGTATCCGCGACCTGGGCAAGATCACCCTGTACCGGATGGGCGCCAAGAGCGACTACGAGGAGCGGTTCCCGAAGGCCGGGCCGCTGCTGACGAAGAAGGCCAACCTGGACCTGGTCGCCGACCACTGGGACGACCTGCTCCGCCTGGCCGGATCGTTGAAGTACGGGCACGCCACCGCCTCCCTGATCGTCGGCAAGCTCTCCGCATCCTCCCGGCAGAACGCGCTCGCCGCCGCGCTCAAGGAATACGGGGCGATCCGCAGAACGATCTACGCGGCGAAATACCGGTCGGACGAGGGCTACCGGCGAAAGATCGCCCGGCAGCTGAACAAGGGAGTCCTTGCACGCCCTGCGCCGCCAACTCCACTATGCCCGCGAGGGCAAGATCACCCGTCGTCAGCCCGAGCAGCAGAACGAGCAGGCGTGGTGCCTGACGGTGGTGACAAACGCGGTGGTCTGCTGGCACACCGAGTACATGGGTCTGGCCGTCGGCGAACTGCGCGGGGCCGGCCGCGAGGTGGACGCCGAGGTCCTGGCGCACATCTCCCCGGCCCGCAGTTCGGTGGTGAACTACTACGGCTCCATCACCATCGACTACGAACACGAACTCGCCCAGCTCGACGACCAGGGACACCGGCCGCTGCGGACCGTGGCCGTGGGCGATCCCGGAGCCGGGCTGTAGCAGCGATCGGGCTCGGCGCCGCCCCCCAGAGGGGGGGGCCCCGGCCCCGCGGCGGGGGACCCC